>JAZSQX010000288.1:0-4128 GCA_045538235.1 Eubacteriales bacterium | reverse complement strand
GATCCAGCACTTCGCAAAACGCATCGATGACGGTGTCCGCGCCGCCTTCCACGGGACCGATTGCCCGCATGGACGTGTGGATCACCACGGTGTCGTCGGGGACAATGCCCATTTCGCGAATTTGTTGAATGAGGGAGTCTTTGGTAAACATAAATACCTCCGGATTGGGAATCGGGGAAGGGGGATGACTTCATAATCGAACTCATTATACCCCAATGTGGCGGCGTTGTCAAGAGGTGGCGTGGTGCAGAGTTGGTGGTAATTTTGCGGATTTTGACGGAATCTCTTGACAATCCGTGCCGGGTATGATAGGATATTCCTGCCAAAATCATTCCTTCGGAGGTTTATCATGGCAAACACGCGGATGCGGCGGTGTGCGGTGGGATGGATGCTCCTCTTTGCCGTCGCGTACATGGTCAGTTATCTCACCCGAATTCAGTACGGCGCGATTATTACGGAGATGGAAGCCGATACGGGACTGTCCAAATCCCTTCTCTCCATGGCACTGACGGGGAGTTTTATTACATACGGCGCGGGACAACTGGTCAGCGGATTCCTCGGCGACCGGATTTCTCCCAAAAAACTGCTGGCAGTGGGGCTCGGGTTCACCACCCTCATGAATCTGGCGTTGCCCCTGTGGCAGAATCCCTGGTATATGCTGGTGATTTGGTGCATCAACGGCTTCGCCCAGAGCTTTATGTGGCCGCCCCTCGTGGGTTTGATGGCGCGGCTTTTTACCTCTGAGGAATACAAAACCGCCAGTGTGGTGGTGTCCGCGGGCAGCTCCGTTGGGACGATCCTGATTTATCTCACAGCGCCCCTTCTGATCTCCCTCTGGGGATGGCGGGCGGTGTTTGTGGCGACGGCGATCGCGGGACTGTTGTTCCTCGTCGTTTGGGTTGGCCTGTGCCCGGGCAAGGAGAGAACCGGGGAAGACGTGGGCGAAGTATGCCCCAAATCCGCCGGAAAATCCTCCTCTGCGGGTGTCCTCTGCCCCCTCATTCTGTGCATCATGACCGCCATCGTCCTTCAGGGAATGCTCCGGGATGGGGTTACCACGTGGATGCCTTCCTTCATCGCCGAATCCTATGGCATGAGCAACGTGCTGTCCATTCTCACCAGCGCCATTTTGCCGGTGTTCAGCGTCCTGTGCTTCTGGCTGGCGAAAAAGCTGTATACCACGGTGTTTGAAAATCCCATGGTGTGCGCCGGGGTGCTGTTTGGGAGCGGTGCGGTGGCGGCTCTGATTCTGGTGCTGCTCCGGAACGTGGGCGTGTTCCCCTCTGCGGCATCCATGGCGGTGCTCACGGGATGTATGCACGGGGTGAACCTGATGCTCATCAGTATGGTGCCTCCCTACTTCAAGTCCACGGGGAACGTGTCGTCCGTGTCGGGACTGCTCAACTCCTGCACCTACGTGGGAAGCGCCATCTCCACTTACGGGATTGCCCTTCTGTCCGAGCGGTTCGGCTGGGGTGTCACCTCCATGGTGTGGCTGGCAATCGCCCTGGCGGGAACGGGACTGTGCTTCGCCGCCGTGCCGGGATGGAAAAAGAAATTTTCGAAATAAATCCCGCGGAATGTTCGTGCCGCCTGCCTTTGTCCCACGCGGACGGGTCGGCGGCATAGCGTTTTTTTGCCCGGAGGTGCCCAAACTGGCAAACATACCAATTCCCCGCGAAAAAAGGTTTTGATCCGTTGCAAATTTCACATTGACAGAACGGCAATCCTGTGGTATAATATTAGAGTAGATTTTTAAGTGCGGTACCGAGATGCCGCCAAGGTTACGTCATAGTCGCATCGGTGGAGGGGATTTGTGCCCTCCTGTCCTCATGCGCGCAGATTGTGACAAGGACCTTGGAAATGGGGTCTTTTTCTCTGCACTGGGAAGGTTGTCCGATGAAGTACGTTTACAAAAACAGCAAGATTTATACGTCCTCTGGTTCCTTTGAAACGGCGGATTTCTCTTTCTTCCGTTTTTCCGACGACCAGTCTTCCGAAGCCGTTGTTCTGGACGGTAGCCGTTATCATATTTTCCCCGGTTTTGCCGATGTCCACGTACATCTTCGCGAGCCGGGTTTTTCTTATAAAGAAACCATCGCTTCCGGCACACGGGCGGCGGCAAAAGGGGGGTACACCTGCGTGTGCTCCATGCCGAACGTAAACCCCACGCCGGATTCGCCGGAGCATCTGGAGGAACAGCTTCGCCTGATCCGGGCAGGGGCGGCGGTGCGGGTCGTTCCCTACGGCACCATCACGGTGGGCGAGATGGGCGACACCCTCGCGGATCTCGACGGAATGGCTCCCCACGTGGCGGGCTTTTCCGATGACGGACGGGGGGTACAGAACCCGGATGTGATGCGGGAAGCCATGGCAAAGGCAAAGAAGCTGAGCAAAATCATCGCCGCGCACTGCGAAGACAACAGCCTTCTCCGGGGTGGGTACATCCACGACGGGGCGTACGCGAAAAACCACGGACACGCCGGCATCTGCAGCGAATCCGAATGGGGTCCCATCAAACGGGATCTGGAACTGGTCAGAGAAACCGGATGCGCCTACCACGTCTGCCACATCTCCACGAAGGAAAGCGTGGAACTGATCCGGCAGGCGAAGAAGGAAGGGTTGGATGTGACCTGCGAAACGGGTCCCCATTACCTCCTCATGGATGACAGCCATCTGCAGGAGGACGGACGGTTCAAGATGAATCCTCCTCTCCGCGGACGGGAAGACAGAGAAGCGCTCATCGAAGGGCTGAAGGATGGCACCATTGATATGATCGCCACCGACCACGCCCCCCACAGCGCGGAAGAAAAATCCCGGGGACTGGCGAAGAGTGCCATGGGCGTGGTGGGGCTGGAAACCGCGTTCCCCCTCCTGTATACGTACCTCGTGAAGGAAGGCGTCATTTCCCTCCCCCGGCTGATTGAGCTGATGCACACCGCACCCCGACAGCGATTCGGACTGGGCTGGGGCGACGAGTGGACGGTGTTCGATCTGGACGAGACCTACGAGATCGACCCGGCGCAGTTCGCCACCATGGGACGTGCCACACCCTTCGCGGGATGGAAGGTGCAGGGACGGTGCGTCGCCACCATCATCGACGGAAAAGCGTGTTTCTGAAGCGCTTCCCAAAAACTTGTTAACACAATCTTATCATAGAAATACAGAAGAAAACGGAGGATTCCATCCATGGCAAAACGGAAGGATTTACACAAAATTATGATCATCGGCTCCGGTCCCATCATCATCGGGCAGGCGGCGGAATTTGACTATGCAGGGACACAGGCGTGTCTCGCACTCAAGGAAGAGGGCTACGAGGTGGTGCTGGTGAACTCCAACCCCGCTACCATCATGACCGATACCACCGTGGCGGACAAGGTGTACATGGAGCCCCTCACCCTCGAATACGTGGCTCGCATCCTCCGCTATGAACGTCCGGATGCCATCATTCCCGGCATCGGCGGTCAGACCGGTCTCAATCTGGCAGTACAGCTGGAAAAGAAGGGCATCCTCAAGGAATGTGGCGTGGAGCTGCTGGGTACCAACAGTCGTTCCATCGAAAGAGCCGAGGACAGAGAACTGTTCAAAGAACTGTGCGAGGAAATCGGCGAACCCGTCATCCCCTCCCGGATCACGTATGACCTGGACGAAGCAGCTCGCGCGGCGGAAGAAATCGGCTATCCCGTGGTACTTCGTCCCGCCTTCACCCTGGGCGGCACCGGCGGCGGGTTTGCGTATAACGAAGAAGAACTCCGTGAAATCGGGAAAAACGGCTTCAAGCTCTCTCCCGTGCATCAGGTTCTGGTGGAAAAGAGCGTGAAGGGCTACAAGGAAATCGAATTTGAAGTGATGCGCGACGGTGAAGACCACGCCATCACCATCTGCGGCATGGAAAACGTGGATCCCGTGGGCGTTCACACCGGGGACTCTATCGTGGTAGCCCCCATCCTCACCCTGAACGACCACGATCTCAAAATGCTCAACGACAGCGCCATCAAGATCATCCGCGCGCTGAAAATTGAGGGCGGCTGCAACGTGCAGCTCGCGCTGAATCCCGAAACCAGCGAATACTTCCTCATCGAAGTCAACCCCCGGGTGTCCCGTTCCTCCGCTCCCGCATCCAAGGCG
>JAZSQX010000210.1:0-2948 GCA_045538235.1 Eubacteriales bacterium | reverse complement strand
GTCGGTGAGCTCGCGGAGAACTTCGACAGCATTTTCCATCTTGCCGGTGTTGATGAAGCGGAGATCCACGCCGTGGGTCTTGGCTAAGTCGGGTCGTAGGCATGTCGTTCTGTGAGCCAAGGAGTTGGGTCTAGTCATTGTCTTCCTAAGACCGCTTGGCCTCCGACTTGTCGGTGAGCTCGCGGAGAACTTCGACAGCATTTTCCATCTTGCCGGTGTTGATGAAGCGGAGATCCACGCCGTGGGTCTTGGCTTCTTCGGGGGAGAGGATCTTTGCAGCGCGTTCCAGTCTGGCGTCATCAATGTCAGTGACGATCAGGAGCTTCGGAGGATTGCCGCCGTGGATGGCGTAGTCTGCACAGCCAAGACCCATGGGCCCCGCACCTGCGAGGATTGCCATGGTACCACCGGGAACCGTACCCATATCGTGTACATACACGCCGGGTTTGGTGTGATAGTTGGCGTGGAAACCACCCACGATGCAGGACATGGGTTCTGCCAGGCTTCCGTAGAAGTAAGCGTCGCCGTCATAGGGAAGGAGGCAGTCCATCAGCATGACTTCTTCCGGAATGATCACATACGTAGCGGAGCCGCCGCAGTTGGGGTAGGAGTATCCGGGGGAAGCGAGGGAGCCCTTGTAGTTGATAGCGGGCTGAATAACAAACTTGTCTCCGGCCTTGAACTTGTGCGCCCACTTGGCACCCACTTCTACAATCTTACCGCAGAATTCGTGACCGATGATAACGGGGTTTTCCGCCACGTCCTCGGGCACTCTCTTGTGGTTCTTACCCTGGCTTGCAGCCTTGTAAGAGGACATACAGATACTGTCGGAAATGACACAGGCGAGGATTTCGGTATCCTTGATGGCGGGAAGCTCGAATTCTTCCATGCGGAGATCCATTTCTCCGTGGAGTCTGACTGCTTTGGTTTTCATCATTTTCTCCTTCTATGTGTTATTCCATATCATTTGCTTGTTAGCGGCGCAGTTCGATGAAGCCCAGTTTGCGGCGAACCTTGGACATGGTTCTGGCGGCATCCCGTGCTGCTTCTTCCGCGCCTTTTCTCATCACGTCCTCGAGATAAGCCTTGTCGGCGGTGAGACGGGCAAATTCTGCCTGAACGGGAGCCAGAGCATCGGCACAGGTTTCCCCGATTGCCAGCTTGAAGTCGCCGTAGCCCTTGCCATCAAATTCCCGCTCGATTTCTTCCATGGTCTTGCCGGTGAAGGCGGAGTAGATGGACATGAGATTCATGATGGCTTCCTTGCCTTCCCCACAGCGGACTTCACTGCCGGAGTCGGTAACAGCGCGCTTGAATTTGCGGACGATGGCATCTCTGGGATCCAGAATGCGAACGACGGCGTTTTCGTTTTCATCGGATTTGGACATTTTTTTCGTAGGATCTGCCAGGGACATGATTTTTGCGGAGGTCTTCGGAATATAGGGCTCCGGTACCACGAAGGTGTCTCCGTAGATCTTGTTGAACCGGTCTGCCACGTCGCGGGTCAGCTCCAGATGCTGCTTCTGGTCGGCACCCACGGGAACCATGTCGGTTTGATACAGGAGAATGTCTGCTACCATCAGCGAGGGGTAGGTGAAAAGCCCAGCGTTGACATTGTCGGCGTTTTTCGCAGATTTGTCCTTGAACTGGGTCATCCGGGACAGTTCCCCGAACATGGTGTAGCAGTCGATGATCCAGCCCAGCTCCGCGTGTGCGGATACGTGGCTCTGGACAAACAGGGTGTTCTTTTCGGGATCGAGACCGCAGGCAATGTAGAGTGCCAGGGTTTCATAGGTGCGGCGGCGCAGTTCAGCGGGTACCTGACGAACAGTGATAGCGTGCTCATCCACGACGCAGTAGTAGCAGCGATATTTGTCGGAGAAATCCGAGAAATTGCGGATGGCACCCAGGTAGTTTCCGATGGTCAGAACGCCGGAGGGCTGAACGCCGGAAAACACAACTTTTTGATCTTTGTACATAGCTTTAATTCCTTACAGATTGAATTTTTAGAGATCGTTCAGCGAAGGGAGACGGCGTCGTTGTCCCGAATGGACTGAAGACGCTTCATCACGTCGCTACCTCCCCGACCGAAATAGTCGTGGAGCTTTTTGTATTCTGCGTAGAGTTTGTCATAAACAGCGGTGTGGGCGCGAATGGGGTGGTATACTCGGTCACATTCGGAGCCCATATGCTCACAGGCTTCTGCCAACGAGTCATACCCGCCATTTTCCCGTCCTGCGGCACCGGCGGCATAAATAGCGGTACCGAGGGAAGAACCCTGGGCGGTGGCAAGAACGGAAATGTCCATATCCAGCACATCCGCGTAGATTTGCATGGTGACAGGATCCTTTCGGGCAATTCCCCCCGTGGCGATAAACCGATTCACGTCCACTCCGTGCTCGCGGTAGTTTTCGATGATCAGACGGGTGCTGAATGCGGTGGCTTCAATGAGCGCCCGGAACAATTCCTCGGGCTTCGTATTCAGCGTCATGCCCAGGAACAGCCCAGTGAGATTCGTGTCGTTCAGAACGGAGCGGTTGCCGTTCCACCAGTCGAGGGCGAGAAGACCCGATTCGCCGGGAGCCAGCGCATCCATTTTCTGTACCAGCAGACGAATCAGGGGAATTGCAAGAGCATCCGCTTCTGCCTTGTAATCCGCGGGACAGCAATGCTCCGCGAACCAGGCAAAGAGATCCCCCATGCAGCCAAGTCCGGCTTCATATCCGTAAAGATCCGGGAGCACACTCTCCCATACCACGCCGCAGATGCCGGGAACCGTTTTGCGTTCCTTCGAGCAGAGCAGCATGGGAGTGGAGGTTCCCATGACGGCGATGAGGGTGCCGGGATCGGTGGTGTTGAAGGTCGCAACAGCAACGTGGGCATCGGCCAGCGCGGCTGTCACGGCAATGCCTTCTCTCAGCCCCAGCTTATCCGCCCATTCCCGATTC
>JAZSQX010000214.1:0-3536 GCA_045538235.1 Eubacteriales bacterium | reverse complement strand
CCATCATCGGTTCCGGTACTGTTGTATGGAACGGGCCCATGGGCGTTTCCGAATGGGAAAACTTCGCATCCGGTACCCGTGCTGTCGCAAAGGCAGTAGCAGATTCCGGCGCGATCTCCATCATCGGCGGCGGTGACTCTGCGGCGGCTGTGGAACAGCTGGGTTATGCAGACAAGATGACCCACATTTCCACCGGCGGCGGTGCTTCTCTCGAATTCCTGGAAGGCATTGAACTTCCCGGTATTGCTTGCCTGCTGGATAAATAAGATCAAAATCATGGGGGAGGCTGCGGCTTCCCCTACGCTTTGTTCCCCGATTACGAAAAATTTATAAGAAAGTTGGATAGACACATGAAAAAAGAATCCCGCCGCGTCATCATTGCCGGCAACTGGAAAATGAATATGACTCCCACCGCAGCCAAGGAAGCCGTGAAGGCTACCGCTGCTCTCACCGCTGGCAAGAATGGCTGTGACATCGTGCTGTGCGTTCCCTTTGTGGACATCGCCGCCGCTGTGGAAGCCGCTGCCGGAACCAATATCAAAATCGGTGCACAGAACGTGCATTTCGAAAAGAAGGGTGCCTACACGGGTGAAATCTCCGCGGAAATGCTTCTGGAAACGGGCGTTGAATACGTGATCGTCGGTCACTCCGAAAGAAGACAGTATTTCGGTGAAACGGACGAAACCGTGAACAAGAGAACTCGCGCGGCTCTCGACGCCGGACTGAAGGTCATCCTCTGCCTCGGCGAAGTGCTGGCAGAACGTCAGGCAGGCATCACGGAAGAAATCGTGTCCATGCAGACCAAGCTGGATCTGGCAGGAATTCCCGCCGAACAGCTCGCCAATGTCATTATCGCATACGAACCCGTATGGGCAATCGGCACCGGTCTGACCGCTACGCCTGAGCAGGCAGAAGAGGTTTGCGCCATCATCCGCCGGGTTGTGGCGGGTCTGTATGACAACGCCGCAGCAGAAGCCATGACCATCCAGTACGGTGGCTCCATGAACGACGGCAATGCAGCAGAACTTCTGGCAAAGGTGAACGTGGACGGCGGCCTTATCGGCGGTGCATCCCTCGTTCCTGAAAAGTTTGCAAAGATCGTAGATGCAGCACAGGCGTAAGGAAATTATCCAATAAAAACAGAAAACCGGGGCTGATGCAGTTCAGTTCCGGTTTTGTCATTTTCCTGACTTATTCCATTTCCACAGCCACCGGCTTGCCGGTTTTCATGGACAGAGCGTGGGCGTACCCGGGGCATCGACGTTTCATTCGATTCCGTCAAAGCCCGCTTCCGAAAGAGCAGCGAACATCTCTTCGAAGCCAAGAGAGCCTTCGACGGATCATGCGTTCAGGGGAATTGTCATGTGATTTTTCTTATCCATTGATCCATTGATGAAAAATTGCCGTTTCACAAAGATTTTTTTGGTGCTGGGGGGATTTTTTTCAAAATTACCTTGCTTTTTTTTAACAATAGTATATACTATAAACAAGGAAAGAGACAATGCACAAAACGCTTGATTTTTATGGACAAAACAACGGAGAGAGACGGAAGGCGGTGACCATGGATGGAGGAAAGATCCTATTATGCCCACATCTTATATCCCTACGACAACCGGGACAGCATGAGTTCCCCTTTTGAAATCAACTGTACGGGGTATGTGAAGCTGGAACATCCTTTCGTGTCCTGTACGGAAAGAAAGGACTACTACCTGCAGGTATTTGACGTGGGTACTTTGGAGGATGGAAGCGGGAAAACCATCATTCCGGGGCAGTTTATGATCCTCCCTCCCAAAACGCTTTATCAATATCACTTTGATGGGGGCGTGCTTGGGTATTACTGGGCGCATTTCACCGGCTTTCACGTGGGACGCTTCCTGAAGGAAAACGGCATTGAGGGAGGGAAAATCTATACCCTGGAGCATGGAATTACCGATGCCATCCGGGAGGAATTCGAAGGGGTTTTCAATGAATTTATGCTCAGACAGCGAGGCTGGCGGGATGCGGCTGCCGCACGTCTGATGGGGCTTCTCGTCACCATGATCCGGGATACGGTAGAGGTACAGCCTTCTGCGGCTCGGTTTGAGGAATCTCTGATGTACATTCACGGTCACTATACGGAGGAGATTTCCACGGGATATCTGGCGGAAATGGAGCATTTATCGGAAAGCCGGTACCGGGAAGTGTTTCGCACGGTGTTCGGGTGTTCCCCGAAGGAGTACATCATCGGGCTCAGAATGTCCGGAGCCTGTGAGCTTCTCAAAACGACGGATATGACGATCACGCAGGTTGCACAGACCAGTGGGTATGAGGATGCCATGTATTTCAGTCGGATTTTCCGCTTCAAAAATGGCTGCTCTCCGGCTGCGTATCGGAAGCGGAACCGAACGGAAACGGGTGTGGAATTGGAACGGACGGAGAGGGAAACCGAATGAAATTTTTGCATACATCGGATCTGCACCTGGGACTCAGACTGTGCGAAATGTCCATGAATGAGGACATGGCACATCTGCTCCGGGAAATCGCAGAGATTGCGGAGGGAGAAGCCTGCCAGGCGGTGATTGTGGCGGGGGATCTGTACGACCGATCCAATCCCCCACCGGAAGCCGTGGCGCTGTTTGACCGCTTTGTGACCGATCTGGCGGGACGGGGCATCCCGGTTCTGGCGGTGGCGGGAAACCACGATTCGGCAGAACGGGTGGCGTATCTGTCCGCACTTTTGGAACGCACGGGGGTACACGTATCGCCCGTGTTCGACGGAACGGTTGCCATGTACGAGACGGAGGACGAACACGGCAAGGTGCGGTTTTATCGGATGCCCTATCTCCGTCCCGCTGTTGTCAAAAATGCCTGCGAGGAGTTTGACGGAAGCGGCTGGGAGGAAGCTCTCCGATACGTGATCGACGGAATAAACCTCGATCCTGCCGTGCGGAATGTGTTGATTGCCCATCAGTACGTGGCGGCGGAGATCGGAGAATCGGGGCAGACGGTGGGAAATCTGGAAGCCGTATCTCCGTCCCTGTTCGCTCCCTTTGCTTACACCGCTCTCGGGCATCTTCACCGAGCTCACGCCGTGGGGAACGAAACCATCCGCTATTCCGGCTCTCCCATGAAGTGCTCCTTTGCCGAGGCGGAGGACGAAAAATCGGTGTATATCGTGGAACTGGGAGCGTCTGGGGAATGTACCGTCCGGGCGAGAACTCTCCATCCGCTCCACGATTTGCGGGAAATCCGGGGGACGTATGAAGAGGTGACCTCTCTCCCGTTCCGTCAGCAGGGTGGGGAAGAAGACTATCTGCACATCATTCTCACCGACGAGGAGGATGTGATGGATGCAGTGCCGAAGCTGCGGATCGTCTACCCGGGTCTGATGCGGCTGTCCTACGACAATACCCGCACCCGGGCGACGTGGGAGCGGTCAGCGGATCTTCCCGGAGAGGGGAATGAGGACGGGATTCGCCCGGCAGACGTGTTCCGGGAGCTGTATGAACGGCAGAACGGGGCAGCACCGGAGACGGAACTGATGGAACTGGTGGCGG
>JAZSQX010000104.1:0-8221 GCA_045538235.1 Eubacteriales bacterium | reverse complement strand
CCTCCGACTTCGCGCTGGGACTTTGGGTGTATGACGCATGAAACACGAAATCATTGATCTTCACACACACTCCCTCTGCTCCGACGGCTCCATGTCGCCCACAGAGCTTGTGAAACACGCCGCAGAATCCGGTCTGAGTGCCATAGCGCTTACCGACCACGACACCGCAGAGGGTCTTAAGGAAGCCTTAGAAGCCGGGAAGACTTACGGAATCGAGGTCATCCCCGGAATCGAGTTGTCCGCCCAGTCTGACACCGAAACGCACATTCTCGGCTATTTTATCGATCCCGATGCCAAAGCCTTACAGGAAGCGGTCGCCTATATCCAGAAAATCCGTGTCAAACGAATTGAAATGACGCTCGAGAAACTGCAAGACTGCGGTATCGACATCTCCATGGACGAAGTCAGGGAAAAAGCGGGAACCGGGATTCTCTGCCGCGCGCACGTAGCCAAAATTCTCACGGAACGGGGGCTGACCGAATCCCCGAGCGACGCCTTCAAAAAATGGCTGAATGTGGGAAGACCCGCATATGCTGATATTCAGGCGCTCACCGACGAGGAAGCCATTCGTCTGATTCGTGAGTGCGGCGGCGATGCCTATCTGGCACATCTCCATCTCACGAAGAAATCCGGCGACGAATTGGATGCTTTCGTAGCGCGTCTGAAGAATGCCGGACTCACCGGAATCGAGGGCTGGTATACGGACTATACGCCGGGACACAACAGGATCTACCGCGCTCTGGCACAGAAGTACGATTTGAAATTGTCCGGCGGGACGGATTTCCACGGAACCTTCAAGCCACACATCCGTATCGGGCGGGGGCTCGGAGAACTGGAAATCCCACACAGCGTTCTTGAAGAAATGAAAAAACGATAAATTGATATGGGAACCATGCCATATGACGGAGGGAACGATGGATAAAGCCAATATCGGCATGATCGGAATGGCGGTCATGGGAGAAAATCTGGCGATGAACATGGAACGCCACGGATACACAGTAGCTGTCTACGACGTTTGGGATGGCGTAGTCGACAAGTTTATGGAGGGGCGCGGCAAAGGAAAGCATCTGATTCCCGCCCACTCCTTGGAAGAACTGGTTGCAAGTCTGGAAAAGCCCCGGGTAGTGATGATGATGATCCGGGCGGGCGCTCCCGTTGACGAGACCATTGACAAACTGCTCCCGCTCCTTGAACCCGGCGACATCCTCATTGATGGCGGCAATTCCCATTTCCCGGACACCCGCAGACGGTGCGAAAAGGTGGAATCCCACGGAATGTTCTTTATCGGAACGGGTGTCTCCGGCGGTGCAGAAGGCGCACTGAACGGTCCCTCCATGATGCCCGGCGGTTCTCCCGCGGCGTGGGAAAGGGTAAAGCCCATTCTCCAGAGCATTTGCGCCAAGGTGGAAAACGACGTGCCATGCTGTGACTGGGTGGGAGAAGACGGTGCGGGACATTTCGTGAAAATGGTACATAACGGCATCGAATACGGCGATATGCAGCTGATCTGCGAAGCCTACCACATGATGCGGGAATACGTTGGCATGACACCTTCCGAAATCCACGAAGTCTTTGGCGAATGGAACCGCGGGGTGCTGGGAAGCTACCTCATTGAAATCACCGCCGATATTCTCACGCGCCTCGACGAAGACGGCACCCTCCTGATCGACAAAATCCTCGATACCGCAGGACAGAAGGGCACCGGCAAATGGACTGCCATCCGCGCGCTGGACGAGGGGATCCCGTTGACACTCATTGGAGAAGCGGTTTTTGCACGCTGTCTCTCCTCCATGAAGGAAGAACGCTGTGCCGCATCGAAAGTCTTTCCAAAGGAAACCGTACTGTTCACAGGTGATAAAAAGGCATTTGTCAAAGATCTCGGCGAAGCTCTTTATGCTGCGAAAATCATCTCCTATGCCCAGGGCTACTCCCTCATGGCAAATCCACTTGACATTCACATTTTTGCGTGGTATAATCTGCAAATGTATGCATTTTCTTCCGGTCTGACTCGATTTCCCAGTGCTTTTGGGATAAACCGGGAGAATCACAGTACAAATTCATTTTGAATCGTGAGGTAAATCCAGCCATGGAGTATATCTACCTTCTTCTGGCGTGTGCCTGTTACGCATTTCAGTTCGTATTCCAAAAACTGTTCAAACTCAAAACCGTAGAAGGGTTGTCCGTCTGCCTGTGGTACCAGTTCGTGAGCTGCACCGTGGCGGCCATCTTCCTCATTGCCAAAGCGGGCCTTCCCACCGCCTTTACCTGGACTGCCTTTGCGCTCTCCTTACTCCATGCGGCGTCCTGCATACTGTGCTCCCTGTCTACGATTACGGCAATCGGAAGTGGGAACGTCTCCGTACTCAGTACATACGCTCTGGCAGGTGGTTTTATCCTCCCGTATCTGTTCGGTGTCATTGCCCTGGATGAAAAAGCAGGCATCTTCAAGTGGATCGGTATCCTTCTCTTCTGTTGCTCGCTTCTGCCGGCATTCCTCAAAAATATCCGGGAGAAGCGTCCGGAAAATGGTCGGAATCCTCTGAAATTCATCCTCTGCTGTGTTCTTGTATTCGTCACCAACGGGACTGCCGTTATCTTTACGAAAATCCACCAGATTTCCGAAGCCTCCATCGGGGAAGATTCCTTCATCTTCATCTCCGTTCTCTCCCGCTGTATTTTTGCCGCAAGCGTGATCCTGATCATGGCGGCGATCCACAAGAGCAAGGGAGACAAGGATGCCTTCCGCAATGCCCTTTGGGAAATCGGCATCAAGAAAATGACGGGACTGATGTTCGCCGCACTCCTGTTCTTCTCCGGTGTCTATGCGGTCTGTAATACCCTTGGGGATATTTTCTCCCTCCGCTGCATGATCACCATGGATGCCACCCTTCAGTTCCCGATTCTCAGTGCTGTCGTCATCATTATGACAACCCTGTTCGGCAGATTCTTCTTCAAAGAGAAGATCAACAAAGAAACTGCCATCAGCCTGGCGTTCACCGTAGTGGGAATCGGACTTTATATCATCTAATACAATACATGGAGTCAAACATGAAAATCGTTGTCACAGACGGGTTTGCCGTCAATCCGGGGGATCTCTCCTGGGAGCGTTTCAAGCAATTCGGAGACATCACCGTCTACGATAAGATCGAAAATTCCGATGCGCCGGATGCGGTGGGCGATGCGGATATTGTCTTTACCAATCGCGTCCGAATCGGCGAGGAAGTAATCGGCAAATGCAAAAATCTCAAATACGTGTCGGCACTCGGAACCGGATACGATATGATCGACGTGCCCCTTTGCCGTGCAAACGGAATTGAAGTCTGCAACATTCCCGGATATTCCACTGCTTCCGTCGCTCAGCACGCGTTCACTCTGTTATTGGCAAACGTCTATGATCTGAACGGTTATCGACAAATGGTGACGGACGGGAAATGGACGGGAATTCCCGGCTTCCGGTATCACGAGGCAAAGTTCGTGGAACTGGAAGGAAAGACCGTCGGCGTATACGGATGCGGTGCCATTGGAATGCGCTTCGGCAAAATCTGCTCCGCCTTCGGAATGCGGGTTCTCGCCACCAGAAGAAGCCGCACGGAAGGGACGGAAGACGGTATTTCCTTCACGACACCTGACACACTTCTTGCGGAAAGTGACTACGTATCCCTCCATTGCCCCCTCACCGACGAAACCCGCGGCATGGTAAACCGGGATTTTATCGCAAAAATGAAGGACGGCGCGGTGCTGATCAACACCTCCCGCGGTGCGGTGCTGAATGAAGCCGACGTAGCGGAAGCCCTGCACAGCGGAAAGCTCGGCGGTGCGGGACTGGATGTGCTGGCTAAGGAACCGGCGGATCCCGCGAACCCCCTGCTGACCGCTCCGAATACTGTGATCACGCCACACTGTGCATGGACCTCCAGGGAAGCCAGACTGCGCCTCATGCAGATTCTGGAAGACAATCTCGCCTCTTTCGTAAAAACCGGGCAGGGAATCAACCGGGTATTCGGGTGAATATTTTATGATAAAACAGAAGAAGGTACCCAAATCGGATACCTTCTTTTTGATTTTCTGTCAAATCAGCGGCATTTCCGTCATGCGGAGTTTGGCAGCGCCATAAGGAACGAGAATCTTCGTTTCTTCCTCACTGATTGCCGTGCGGGATTCGGGGATTTTCGCGCAAATGGTGGTAAAGCCTTCTTCCAGCCCCCAGGAAATCTTCTGCATCTTTGCCGTCACAGTCACAGCAGCCTTGGCAGCGGAGAAGGGGATATCGCTTACTTCGCCGTAGGATACGGTCAGGGCAGGATCGGAGAATGCGTAGTTCCAATCCGATTTTCCGATCAGATCGTAGTCACAGTAGGGGAATTTTCGTTCTACACCATTCCGTTCATACTCATGCATCACCCATTCCGTTTCGATGGGAAGCGCAAACACGAGGGAACCGCACTGAACGGTCTTCAGATCGTGAGGGCGATCCACAAGATGAGGAACCGCTTCAAATGTGATCACGATGTCGCGCTTTTCGCCGGCGTTTACCTGAAATTCGAGCATTTCCTGCTTGAGAACGGTTTTTCCATCAATGGAAAGATTTTTGGCAAACGTCGGGATACGAACTGCCAGCGTCATGTCAGCGGCGGCATCCACGTGGTAGGTCAGACGGTTTTCGAAGGGATACGCCGTTTCCAGGGAGACAACGCCCAGTTCCGAGTGAACTTCGGAGGGAACGGGAACGGCGGAAACGATGGTGTTGTCACGATGCATGAAAGCAGACAGAGCGAATTTCGGCCATGCCTGGTTGAAATTTGCCGTGCAGCACCCGTAGTTTGGCTCCAGACCGAACCGATGGGCCTCATCGCTGTTGGTACGGAAGATGGGACGCTCGGGGACACGCTTGCAGTTGATCTGATTGCTCTGCTGTACGTACTGATGCGTCCACATATCGTCACTGATGGTGGCAGGGAGGGCGTTGAAGGTGAGAATCTCTAACTGTTCTGCCCACTTCGGATCTCCGGTGTAAGCGTAAAGGAGCTCGTAGGAATACATCTGTTCTGCCACAGCACAGAGCTCCGTACCCTGAATGGGGCTGAGTCCGGAAAGACACTCGTCACCGGTGAAAAGACCAACGGGGGTGCCGTTGTACTGCGCCAGGAAATTGCGAAGGGTTTCTGCCTCGTCCGTGTAGGGCGTTCCCAGGACATCACAGGTAACGGCTTCTGCCTTCAGCATCATGGCAAGATTGACAATATGGGTATACTGTGTCCACCGATTGAGGGGGCGTTTCCAGGCGGGCATGAAGGTGGTGTAATCAAAGCCTTGTTCCTTTAGAATAACAGCCAGTTCGTCCAGCCAAGCCTCGTCAAAGCGATCCTTCAGGTAGCGAATGGCGATCATGGTTTCAAACCAGCGGGATTTTCCCCAGGAGAATAGGTGAATGGTGCCGTTTTTGAGGAGTTCATGATAGTTCTTCAGCGCGCGATAGACCGCGTGGGGAATCCGTTCGTCCCCGGAGCACTCGTAGTACACTACCAGAACCTTCGAAATCAGCTGAACTGCCCAGGTATCGTAGGTGGGGATTTCTTCGTCCGTGCAAGGACAAATCCAGCCGCTTTCTTTTTGTTGTGCCAGGATCGCGTCCACATACTTTTTCGCCCGCCCGATCATGTCCTCGTCTTCCAGCAGATAGGCGAGGGGAATAAAACCATCCAGCCAGTAGGGAACCCTTTCCCAGCCTTCCGCGTCACCGCCGATCCACTTGCTGTCACGAACGTCCCGCCACATCTTGTCCAAGTTTCCGCTGAGCCCCTCTGCCTGAATCTCGAGCTGGCGGCGAAGCCATCCCTTCGGTCTCAGTTCATTCGAAGTAAAAAATGAATATTGTCCCATAAATGCCTCCCGTAAATCCAATTTTTCTTTTATTATATCAAATGAAAAAGCGGATTTTAATTGGATATATCACAGGATACCTTGACAATATCACAAAATCGAGATATAATGAAACCGAGGTGATGAGAATGGTTGGAATCAATCTGGATCGTCCGATCCAATATCGGCACGCATCCCTTCGATTCTTTGCAGAGGGAGAGCATCATATCACAAGATATTGTCCGGACGACGTGGTTCTCCTTGTCTATGACGGTATTCTGCGTTTTGAAGAAGATAGCGTGTTGCGGGAAGTTGCCGCCGGCGAGTATTATATACAGCGAAAGAACACCCAGCACTCCGGCAAACTGGCAAGCGATGCGCCTAAATATCTCTACATCCATTGTGATGCCCAATGGTCGGAGGCGGAGAGTGAACACGTTTTGCCTGTCCGCGGCAGAATGGATTATCATAGATTGCGGGAAAGCATGGAACGACTCGATCGACTATCTCACGAAAAATCCTCCCTTACCGAGCAGTCCAGCGTATTTTACAGCATTCTTGCCGATTTGACTCGGAAAGACAAGCCGCAAACACTTGCCGATGCGATTGAAAAATACCTCGTGAATTCCCACCAGCAGGGAGTGACACTCGATGAGCTATCCCGGCATTTTCATTACAGTAAAAATCATATCATTAACGTATTTCGTGAATCTTACGGAATGACTCCCTTTTCCTATCTCAAAGCCATACGGCTCACAAAGGCAGAACGACTGCTTGAGGTAACCTCGGATAGCGCCGAACACATTGCCGGTCTTTGCGGATTCAATGATTACGCATATTTTTATCGCCTGTTCCGCGAAAAACACGGAATCTCCCCTCAGGAATGGCGGAGAAGACGCCGTCTCTCGCCAATGTCATAACCATAAATCGTTTACACAATCTTATAAAGGAGTGAGTGACTCAATGAGCTTAGTAGTTGAGAATTTAACAAAATCTTACGGTGACAAAATTGTGGTGGATCACCTCAGTTTTTCCATGCAAGAGCACGGTGTTTACGCTCTTCTCGGAACAAACGGAGCCGGAAAAACCACCTCCATCCGCATGATGCTGGGTATGCTTTCGAAAGACGCAGGAACTGTCACATGGAACGGCGCGTCCTTTGACATCAGCACCTGTCGGGTTGGATATCTGGCAGAAGAACGGGGTCTTTACCCGAAGTACGCCCTTCTGGATCAGCTGATGTACTTTGCCTCTCTCCGGGGCGTTCCCGCTTCCGAAGCCAAAAAACGAATCCGTGACTGGGCGGAACGGCTGGATGCGGTGGAATATCTGTATCCGGAAACCAGCGCTGCAAAGGGCAAAAGGGGGCTGTTCGCAGGCGGAAAAACAGCAAAATCCCGGTTGGCTGATCAGCTTTCCAAGGGCAATCAGCAAAAGATTCAGTTTATGATCGCGCTGATTTCCGATCCGGAGCTGCTGATTCTGGACGAGCCCCTCTCCGGGCTTGACCCTGTCAACACAGATCTCTTCAAGGAAATCATCCGGGAGGAGATTGCGCGCGGAAAGTACGTCATCATGTCCAGCCATCAGATGGCGACGGTGGAAGAATTCTGCACCGATATCACCATTCTTGACCGTTCCAAAACGGTTCTGCAGGGAAACCTGAACGAGATCAAAAAGAGCTACGGCAGAATCAATCTTTACATAAAGGCGGAAGCGAATATCGATCCCTACATCGCGGCGTCCGGTGTACGACTTGTCTCACGGAAAGAAAACGAATATCACCTAAAGGTAGAGAACGAGGCTCATGCCAACCGGCTCCTGGGACTTCTCATCGAGAATGGCGTCCCTGTGATCACCTTTGATTTGCGAGAACCTTCTCTCCATGAGATTTTTGTGGAGAAGGTAGGAGGATCCCATGACGCTGAACAAAAATGATTTTCGCGGAACCGGACAGGTCTATCGCTTTACCTTGTCTCAACTGCTTCGCAATAAAGCCAATCGTGTCTCACTTATTATCAGCGTGCTAACGATGCTATTGCTGCTTCCGATTGTTTCTTTCGTAACGGGAAACCATACCCCTGCTCCGGAACCGGGAAACCAAGAGGAAAACGGCGGCACCACTCCCGCTATCGTTTATTATACCAACGAAACGGCCTTTTCTTTGAATTTTTCGCAAGCGGATTACGGGAATACCGTATTTCTTCCTGCAGATTTCGCAGCAGATGAATACTTGGAGAAAGTAGGAGAGGACAATGCCTTCCTCCATTTTTACCAGAACGAAAACGGATTTGTCATCGATGTTTATAATCCCGTAGGATCGGAAGAAGAGCTCGGCTGGGCGGCACAGGATCTCTTGTAT
>JAZSQX010000125.1:0-2386 GCA_045538235.1 Eubacteriales bacterium | reverse complement strand
CGCATCACCTCGGCGTAGTAGGTAAAGCTCCGCTTGCTGGTGCTGTCTTGAAGCAGACTGCCGCCGCCGGAAAGGAGCAGATCCGCCCGGCGAATGGCGGCATGAACGGCGGGGAACCGGAACCGCGGCACACATTTCAGTCCGGTGCGGGGGGTGTCCGTCTTGGGATGACGGGTGAGCGCTGCGATTTTTACCCCCGGAATCTCTTCCGCCAGGGTGTGGGAGATCACGTCCAGGAGGCTCTCGTCCCCCAGATTGCCGAAGCCGTAGTAGCCGCTGATGAGGATGTCCTCTTTCCCACGGAAACGAACGGGATCGGCGAGGGCGGCGCGGTACAGGGCGAGGTAATCTTCCGCCATCCGACGGGCGGTGTAGTGCCGCTCCACGAATGCCCGGTTGTACGTCCCCATTTCTGCCAGCTCGTCCTCGGAGAGGGAGAGAAGATCGGTGAGATCCGCAAGAAGGGTGTCTTCCGTGGCGGGATCAAAGCCCCGACAGCAGAAATTGGTTGCCACGGCGGGCTCGGTTTTGGTTTCGTCAAAGATGCCGAGGGAACCCTGATTCCCCGCCACGATCACGGGTTTGGCGGCGGACATGGCTTCCAGCGCAGAGCGGGATACGCCTACAAAGACGGTGGCCGCGGCACAGTATTCGTTGGTATTGGAGACCGCTCCCGTGACGGTGAGGAATTTTCGTCCTAATTGACGGTTGATTTCCGATGCCCGGGCGGCAATGGTTTCGTATTCCGTTCCCCCGCCCACAAGGAGGCAGTCGGTGTCGGGGAATCGTTCCGCCAGCGTGGAGGCAATGCCGAGAAGCCGGTAGGCGGGGTCGGCGCGATCCGCATCCAGACGACTCATGTACACGATGCGTCGGTGTTCCGGATTCAGACCCCACTGCTCGAGAAGGGGGAGGTAGGGCGTATCGGGGGAGAATTTTTCCCCGTCCACGCCGTTGATGGTGGTGTGAATCCGCTCTTTCGGGTAGCCGTACTCGGTGACCAGGTAATCCCGGATGTCTTCCGAAACCGCCATCACCCGATCCCCCCAGCAGGAAATCCGCCGCCACAGGGGATTGACTACGAAATTCAGGTGCGCCGTGGTGACAAAGCGGAATTTCTTGCCCTCTGTGAGAATCCGGTTCTGGAGAAGTCCGCAGAGGAAGGAGGGAATCCGCGCGTGGGAGTGGACGATGTCGTAATCCCCCTCCCGGATGAGTGCCGCCAGTCCCCGATACGAGGTCAAGACGGAGGCGGGGTGCTTCGTGTGCAGGGGAAGGGTCACGTGCCGGATCCCATGGGACTGGATTTCGTCCGCGTAGACCCCGCCGAAGGAAGCCAGGGTGATCTCGTGTCCCTGGTTCTTCAGTTCCCGGCAGAGTTCCAGAATGTGGGTCTCTGCCCCGCCGATATTCATCGACATGGTAATCATGAGAATGTTCATTTCCGCTCCTTGGATTTTCCCATTTTCGGGGAGGGTTTGGTTGTCCGGTTGCCGCGGGAGGCGTGGTGAGGCTTCGCATTTTTCAGAGGCGTGCGGGATCGGTCGGACGGATTCGCTTTTTGCCGTCCGGGGGTCTTTTCTCTGCCGGAGGAGGCGGGAGTGCGCCCTTTTTTGTCCGTGGGCTTTTCCCCCTTCGGACGGTGATCGGAGTTGCCCCCAGTCAGTTCGCGAAGATCGGCAATACCCGCTTCGGTGCAGTATGCCATGGCTTCCCGGATTTTCTTCCGGTTTTCGGGTCGCCGCCACTGGAGAAGCGCCCGTTGGAGTTGTTTTTCGTGATAATCCGACGGGGTGTACACGGATTTACCCGTGAAGGGGTCGATGCCCGTGTAATACATGACCGTGGAGGCGGTTCCGGGAGTGGGATAGAAATCCTGCACCTGCTCCGGGGCGAGACCGATTTTTTTTGTGTACAGTGCCAGATGTGCCGCGTCGTCCATGGTGCATCCCGGGTGGGAGGACATGAGGTAGGGAACGAGATACTGTTCCTTGCCGCAGTCGGCGGAGAGTTTTAAGAATTTTTCCCGGAATCGGTCGTACACGGACACATCGGGCTTGCCCATGTGAGTGAGGGCATTCGGGGCACAGTGCTCCGGCGCCACCTTCAGTTGTCCGCTGACATGATCCCGCACCAGTTTTTTGAAGAAGGCGTCGGACTTGTCCGCCAGCAGATAGTCAAAGCGAATGCCCGAGCGGATAAAGACTTTTTTCACGCCGGGAACCGCTTCGATGGCGGAGAGAAGCCGCACGTATTCGCTGTGATCCACCTTCAGATTGGCGCATGGGCGGGGGAAGAGACAGCGCTTGCCCTCGCACACGCCCTCCGTGAGCTGTTTCTCGCAGGCGGGAGCACGGAAATTGGCGGTGGGACCTCCCACGTCGTG
>JAZSQX010000256.1:0-3124 GCA_045538235.1 Eubacteriales bacterium | reverse complement strand
TGGCTCACAGAACGACATGGCTACGATCCGACTTGGAGTGAAGCCGGGGTGATCCACGTTGGTGCTTTCGCACATGAGAAGGAGAATGCCCTCTTTGCCGTATTCCCCGATGCGGGTCAGATCCATCATCTCGCCGCCGATGGGGGAAACGTCCAGTTTGAAGTCGCCCGTGTGGAGAATGGTGCCCTCGGGAGTGCGAACTGCGATCATGCAGGCATCGGCGATGGAGTGGTTCACGCGGATGAACTCACACTTGAACACGCCCAGTTTCAGAATGGTGCCCGCTTCCACGGTGATCAGCTCCCGTTCGTTCAGGAGACGGTGTTCTGCCAGCTTGTTTTCGAGAATCCCGAGGGTCAGGCGGGTGCCGTAAACGGGCACGTTGATGGTTTTGAGAAGGTAGGGAAGACTGCCGATGTGGTCTTCATGTCCGTGGGTGATCAGAATGCCGCGGATTTTTGAGGCATTCTTTTCCAGATAGGTGAAATCGGGGATGACCAGATCCACGCCCAGCATATCCTCATCCGGGAATGCCAGACCGCAGTCGATGATAATCATGTCGTTTTCGTATTCGATGACAGCGATGTTCTTGCCGATCTCATTGAGTCCGCCGAGCATCATGACGCGAACCTTGCTGCTGTGTTTTTTTGCCATAAAAATTCCTTTCTTTCTGTTTCGTTATGTTCGATTTCAGTTTGGTTGTTTCCAATTGTTTCGGGGATTCTAAAGTGGGGAAGAATCCGGGAACGGTGCTCCATATCGTGACAGCGTTTCCGAGAAACATCGGTTCAGATGCCGTTATAGGTGAAAAAACGCAGAAATCCCCTGTGGGAACCTGCGGTATCACCGCACAAAAACAAACGCCAACCCGACGGACATATTGCCGCGATTGACCAGCTTATGAGATCGTATTTCGCTCTGCGATCTCTATCCATTCGTTGCGATCAGCCTTATCGGAATGATACCGAAATACCCCTCCCACAGTGCGCGGCGGTATTCCCGTATGTAATGCAGCGGCATTCCGAAGGCGGCGGAGCACTCTGCATAAGGGAATACGACGTCGAACGCAGAACCAGACGGCGGGAAATCCGAGGCGGCTGCATAACGACAAATCAACTCCTATTTATTATACACCGAAAATCGTCATTCGTCAAGGGCAAACGGAGGGAATGACGGAAAAAACGCAAAATTTTCCTGCTCCAAGGGGAATTTTTGGTTATCCCAGAGAGATCAGCAGAGCCACCGTTCCAATAATGGCGGAGGAGGATGCGGCACCCAGGGCGAAGCAAATGACTTTGCCGGCGGGAGAGGATTTTGCTTTTGCGGTGGAAAGGCCGCTTCCGGCTTCCCGGATAATTCGCTCCGCCTCCGCCGCAAGATCCTGTGTGTGGATTTTTTCTGCGTACTCCGGGACACTTGATTTCAGTACCAGGTAGGCTTCCTCAAAATACTTGCCGCCCGGATTTTTGATGCAGTAGATTTTCTTTTCACATTTGCGAAGCATGATGTTCGACTCCGTTGGTTGCTTGTTGTCCATAGTGTTGCCTCTCCGTGGGAGACTTATACAGCTATCGAAAATTTTACCGGATCTTTTCGGAGCACATAAATCGGGCGGATCCGCGGTTCTGCGCGATGAGGTGCGATATATCTCGTTCAAAAATGGACAAAACCCGTCTTTCTTCGACAAAATAACCGAAAAATATCGATTTATATTTTGAATAAATTATAAATTTACAAAAAATGTAAGAAAAAGTGTTGACAAAGGGCGTATTGTGTGTTACAATAAATTCACTGGAAGAGGGGAGACAAACCGTCTTCGGAAAATACTTGGAAAATCAAGGAGAGAATCAGGATGAAATCATTGGGTATTGTCAGAAAGGTGGACGAACTGGGGAGAATCGTGATGCCGATCGAGACGAGAAAGCGTCTGGGTATCGGTCCGAAAGATCCGGTGGAGATTTTCGTGGAAAAGGACAGAGTCATCATGAAGAAGTATGAGCCTGCCTGCATTTTCTGCGGCGACGCGGACAATGTAATTCTTTACAAGGAAAAGAGAGTCTGCCAGGCTTGCATCGCAGAGCTGAAGAAGAGCGAGTTCTGACTGTAACATATTCTGCCATCCGATAGGATATGCAGAACAGCCGAATCCCACATACGATAACTGCCAGTGGACGTGTTTCACTGGCTTTTCTATTGTTTCGGGGAACTGTTGTCCAGTGAAACGGCGATATAAGAAAAACGGCGAGTCTTCCGCGGGGGAAGCATTCGCCGTTTTAATGTTGTTGTGGAAATTAGCGCTTTTTCGTCTTGATTTCGTCCAGCGCCATAGCAATGAATTCATCCGTGGGCATCGCACCCTTGTCTTCTGCGGAGCGGGTACGGACGGAGACGGTTCCGTTCTGACGGTCGCGGTCACCTACGACCAGCATATAAGGCGTCTTCTGAAGCTGTGCCTGACGGATCTTGTAACGCATGGTTTCATTGGAATCGTCGCAGTGAACCTTGAGTCCGGCTGCTTCCAGCTTCTTCGTGACTTCCCAGGCGTAGTCGTTAAAATCGTTGCCAATGGGAATGACTTCGATCTGGAGAGGAGCCAGCCACATGGGGAAGGCACCCGCATACTTTTCGATCAGAAGCGCCAGGGTGCGTTCGTAGCAGCCCAGAGAGGTGCGGTGAATGATATAGGGCAGCTTCTGGGAGTTGTCGGAGTCGGTGTAGTACATACCGAACTTGGCAGCGAGGAGCATATCGATCTGGATGGTAACGATGGTGTCTTCCTTGCCGAATACGTTCTTGCACTGGATGTCCAGCTTCGGACCGTAGAATGCCGCTTCGTCGATGCCGATTTCGTATTCCACACCGAGGTTGTCGAGAATGTTTTTCATGACAGCCTGGGCTTCATCCCACTGCTCGGGCGTGCCTTCGTACTTGGCAGTGTTGTTGGGATCCCACTGGGAGAAGCGGAAGGTACAGTCTTCCAGAAGTCCCACCGTTTCGAGAACGTGCTTTGCCAGTTCGAGACATCCCTTGAATTCTTCTTCCAGCTGATCGGGGCGGAGAACCAGGTGACCTTCGGAAATGGTAAACTGGCGTACGCGGATCAGACCGTGCATTTCGCCGGAAT
>JAZSQX010000148.1:0-2839 GCA_045538235.1 Eubacteriales bacterium | reverse complement strand
CCCTCTCCGATGACGAACGGCGTGCCGTCATCCGGTTTTCCGTGAAATGCACCGCGAAGAGAGTCCCCCTCATCATTGGAACAGGATCGAACGACACCGCCCACGCCCTTTCCCTGTCCCGCTATGCCGCAGAAGAAGGTGCTGACGGTCTTCTGATCGTCACACCCTACTACAACAAAACCACACCGGAGGGACTGATCCGGCATTACACCACCATTGCCGACGAGGTAGACTGCCCCATCCTTCTCTACAACATTCCCTCCCGCACGGGATTGTCCATTCCCCTCTCCGTCTACGAGGTGCTGGCAAAGCACGACAACATCGTCGCCGTCAAGGAGGCCTCGGACAACATCGTCACCACCGCAGATCTTGCCGCCCTTCCCCCGCCGGGACTGGGGGTATACAGCGGCAACGATGATCGGATTGTCCCCATCCTTTCTCTCGGCGGCAGCGGGGTCATCTCGGTACTCTCGAATCTTCTTCCGGGGGAGGTGCACGAGATGTGTCAGGCCTGTCTCACGGGGGATTTTCAGAAAGGTGCCGCGCTGCAGCTTCGATACCTGCCTCTGATCCGTGCCCTGTTCTGCGAGGTCAATCCCATCCCCGTAAAAGCCGCCTGTGCCATGATGGGGCTGTGCGGTGAGACTCTTCGGATGCCCCTTTGCCCCATTTCCGACGCCAATCGCCGACATCTTGCACGCGTTCTCAGCGAATTTGGTCTGATTGACCGCTGACATTACCGATAAAGGAGTGACCGCCATGCTCACACCCGGTCTTGTTTCCGTCACCTTCCGTTCCCTCTCCCCGGAGCGAATCGGCACCCTTGCCAAGGAGGCGAATCTTTCCCTCATGGAATGGGGCGGAGATATCCACGTTCCCTCCGGAGATTTCGATACCGCACGCAAAGTACGGGAGCTCACCGATGCCCACGGACTCCGCTCGTCCTCCTACGGCTCCTATTACCGCTGTTCGGGAAACGAAGAAGAAGCCCGTGCTGTCCTTGTCACCGCGCAGGTGCTGGGAGCCGGAAACATCCGCGTCTGGGCGGGGCAATGGGGAACGGATGACACCTCCCCCGAAGTCCGGCAGAGCATTGTGTCCGCCATTCAGTCCCTCTGCACCCTTGCCGCACCCCACGGCATCACCGTCAGCACGGAATTTCACCAGAATACGCTGACGGATCACTGGGAAAGTGCCGTCCGACTGGCGGAAGAGGTGGAGCGGGACAATTTCCGCCTGTACTGGCAGCCCAACCAGTTCCGGGATCACGACTACAACGTCACCGCACTCCGCCGGGTACTGCCTGATTTGTCTGGGGTACACGTGTTCCACTGGATTGGGCGGGAGAAATTCCCCTTGGTGGAGGGAGCGCGTTACTGGCGGGATTTCCTCGACATTCTCGCGGAGTCGGGAGCGGATCATCCCCTTTACATGGAATTTGTGGCGGATGGCACGGAGGAGCAATTTCGGAGAGATGCCGAGACGCTGCTCGAGTGGCTGGTGAAATAAAGAATTCAGGGAAGGATTTTTCACAAATCCTTCCCCGTTTTGTTTTGGATGATTGCTTTTTATCCTTCCGCCCCCGTAACGGCAGGTTCCGCGGTGCGATAGGCGACAGCTCCGTCCGCGAGAATCGCTTCGACGGTGTCCCCTTCCTTGATTTCTCCCCGGAGCATGGCTTCGGAGAAGGAATCCTCCACCCGACGGACAATGGCGCGGCGCAGAGGTCTCGCTCCATACACGGGGTCAAAGCCCTCCTTCGCCAGGGATGCCACCACCTCGGGCGTGAAGGTCACCTCAATGCCGAGAGCACGGATCCGCTTCTGCACTTCTGCCAGCATGATCCCCGCGATCGCCTGGATATCGGTGTCCGTCAGCTTGTTGAAGATGATCGTCTCATCCACACGGTTGAGAAATTCCGGCTTGAAGGTCTGCTTCAGGGCATCGGTCACGGAGGATTTCACCCGTTCTCCATCCCCGTCTGCCGTTGCGGCAAATCCCAGACGCTTCTGTTCCACGATCCCCGACGCTCCCACATTGGAGGTCATAATGAGGATGGTATTCTTGAAATCCACCCGCCGTCCCTGGGCATCGGTGAGCATTCCATCCTCTAAAATCTGCAGTAGGATATTGAACACGTCGGGATGGGCTTTTTCAATCTCGTCAAACAGCACCACGGAGTAGGGTCTGCGGCGGATTTTCTCCGTCAGCTGTCCCCCCTCATCGTAGCCCATATATCCGGGCGGGGAGCCAATCATCTTGGAGACGCTGTGCTTTTCCATGTATTCCGACATATCCACCCGGATCATGGCGTTCACGTCGCCAAACATCACATCTGCCAGCACCTTGGAGAGTTCCGTCTTCCCCACCCCGGTGGGACCGAGAAAGATAAAGGAACCGATGGGGCGGCGGGGATCCTTGAGTCCCATTCTGCCCCGGCGGATCGCACGGGAAACGGCTTCCACCGCTTCGTCCTGTCCGATGACCCGCTCCTTCAGAATGCTCTCCAGCCGCATCAGGCGCTCGCCTTCTTCCTCCGCCAGCTTCTTCACGGGAATACCCGTCCAGCCGGTGACGATGTCCGCGATATCGTCCGCGCCAATCACCGCATGATCCGCTCCCTTGCCGCTTTCGCCTTTCTTCGTGCGCAGTTCCTCGGCAAGACGCTTTTCTTCATCCCGCAGTTTTGCCGCACCCTCATAGTCTTCCCCGAGAATGGCTTCTTCCTTTTCCGCCGTCACCGCTTTCAGCCGGCTTTCCAAATTCCGCACGTCGGGGGTGGGAGTGAAGGAGGAAATCCGCCGCTTACTTGCCGCCTCGTCGATGAGGTCGATCGCCT
>JAZSQX010000285.1:0-16034 GCA_045538235.1 Eubacteriales bacterium | reverse complement strand
TCCCAGTCACCGCCGCAGTCAAATTCAAAGAGAATCCGGTCGGTGTTGGGGTTCAGAACGGAAACCGCAGAGCGAGACGGCGACACAACGCTGTAAATCTGGTCGCCGAAGATGGCTTCGATTTCGCTCATATAACTGTTGGCTTCATCCCACGTGGAGAACGCGCCGATTCGGATGGCGTAGCCCGTGTAAATATAGGAAGGAATGGCATAGAGTCCGATGCGCGCCAGACGGGATTCCGATTCCCAGATCATTTCTTCCACGTCCTGTCGATCGTACATATCGCAGTCGATCTGCACGTGATAGCCACCGATAACCGTATCGTAGGCACCGTTGGCAATGAGGAACGTCATGCCCGTTTTGGAGAGATTATCGTCCGCTGTGGCAGAAATCACGGTGTCGTTCAGATCCCAGATGGGCTCAAATTCCCGAGCACCGTCCAGCTTCTGCATTCCAACGGTGTATCCGTCCGTAGTGGTCGTTTGGAATCCGGTTGTGATATTGGAGCCATACATTAACCCAACACTTACCAGAACATCCCCGCTGTCTTTCAGCGAGGATGTTGTAAGTACGTTGTTTTGCGTTTGGGATTCTTCCGCTGCACTGACGGAAGAAACGATGACGGAAATGGTATAGTACGCCATACCAAGTACCATCAGGATCGCGAGAACCATTGCGAGAACGCGAACGGCGAATTTCTTCTTTTCTTCCCGTGTCTTTTTGCTCTTATCCTTCAACAATTGTATAGTCACCTCGAATCATAATAAATACGGATTCCGATGTAGCGCGGATCCCCCGACCGTCTCCGCGGGGAATGAGGCACATATGGTTTTTGGTCATTGCCTGCGCGTTGTAAATTTCGCTGGCATTGGTCAGATCGGCAATTCCCTGCGTTGCATCAGGGGCAATACAGATCGCCGTTCCGGCACGAAGGATGATGTCACAGGCCGAAACTGCGTACAGGCAGTCGCCGTTTGTGAGTTCAATGACTTCGTACTGCAAAGAGGGGGCTGGTGTGTTGTTTGTTTCCGGGAATGTTTCCGCAGGAGGAGTCGTCTCCGGCTGGGATTCGGGTTCCCGCAGAGATCCGCTCAAATTGGCGTCCATCAGATCCTGCATGAAAGCATCCAGCTTCTCATCAATCTCCTCCATGAGATCATCACGGAATTTTCCGGTCAGAAAGCCGATGGTTACCGCCGGATCCTCCGAGCTGTCATAGGTCGCAGCAAATACCGTAACGCCAAGGGCGCAAATCAATGCCAGGGCAACCGCGATGATTTTTATATGCTTTTTCATATCCATTGCCTTTCCAATTAATCGAACGAATCATGCAAACCCACAGAGGATTCTGCACAAATCGACCGTAAACAAATGTATTATACACGATTTTTCGAATAATTGCAAGAGGATTCGGGCAATCTGTGCGAAATTTTACACTTTGTACGCGATTTTGGAAATTTTTATGGAGAAATCAGGAGTCCATCCGGAGTTGTTCCCCGCTGTTTTTCTCTACGGAGATGCCTGTCGCGGGAATTTTGTTCTTCCGACACCGTCCCGCCTTTTCCCCATCAATGCCCTCTCCGTAATGTACGTCCGTGATCCGGATGCCGTCCTTCATGTTGAAGAGCGTGACCCCGGCAGAGGTACGGGTAGATTTCTCAGGAATCAGCGAAGAGTTAATGAGAATGCCCTTTCCGGCACTGTTTTCGATAAACAAATCCAAGGGAGCGCTCTCATACACGATTGCAACAATGGGAGAGGCATCGGAGAAGGCACCGGTGAGCTTGCGGCGATTGGTTTTGGTTTCATACGCCTTGACGGGAATGCGAACCCCCTTGCCGTTTTCGAAGAGGAAAATCACGTGATCCTTTTCGTTATATCCGTTCATTGCTTTCATCATGAGAGGACGCTCGTTTTCTTCAAATCCCAGCTTTGCCGCAATGAACTCCCCGAGAGAAGACGCCTTGACCAAATCCAGATCCGCTGTTTTACACTTATATGCCTGGGCTTTGTCCGTGAAGAAGATGAGCTCGGAAATGTTTTCCGTTTCCTCGGAATTGGCGATCTCGTCTCCGTCCTTGAGCTTTTGTTCGTCCGCCCGCATGAGGGACTGACGGGAAATCTTCTTGAAATACCCTTCCTTTGTCAACACGACAAATACAGGGAAATTCTCCACCGGATCGTCGTCGGGGAGTTCCGCTTCCGCATCGACGGTGATGAGCTGGGTTCTTCTGGGAATGGCGTACTTCTTCTTGATTGCCATGAGCTGCTTAGCAATGACTTCCTTCACCTTGATGTCGTCCGCAATGATCGCTTCCAGTTCGGCAATCTCTTTCTGCAGCTCTTCAATTTCCTTAATTCGATTGAGGATGTATTCCCGGTTCAGATGGCGGAGTTTGATTTCTGCAATGTATTCCGCCTGAATCTCGTCAATGGAGAAGCCAGCCATCAGACGGGGCACCACGTCTGATTCCTTTTGGGTTTCTCGGACGATTTTAATGGCTTTATCAATGTCAATGAGAATCTTTCCCAGACCACGGAGCAGATGGAGTTTGTCCTTTTTCTTGTTATATTCAAAGGTCAGTTCCCGTCTGACGCATCCAACTCGGAAACGAATCCATTCATTGAGAATCCCCTTCACGCCAAGCTGGTACGGGGTTCCGTCTACCAGTACGTTGAAGTTGCAGGCAAAGCTGTCTTCCAGGGTCGTCTGCTTATAGAGTTTCGCCATCAGAGCATCCGCATCGGTTCCGCGCTTCACGTCCATGGTGATTTTGAAGCCGGAAATGTCGATTTCGTCCCGGATGTCGGAGATTTCCTTGAATTTGCCCTCTTTGATCAGATCCACAACGCGCTTGATGATGATTTCAATGGAAGTGGAGTACGGAATCTGGGTAATTTCAATCATGCCGCTGGCTTTGTCAAAGTGATAGCGAGCGCGCATTTTGAAGGAACCTGCCCCTGTTTCGTAAATCTGCTGCATCTGTTCTTTGTTGTAGATCAGGTAGCCGCCTGTAGTAAAATCGGGTGCTTTGATTAAATCCATCAATTTCTCCGTAGAGGTATTGGGATTTTTCAGAAGTGCCACGGTGCCATCGCAGATTTCTCCCAGGTTGAAGGAACAGATGGTGGAGGAAAGCCCGACGGCAATCCCCATGTTGGGAGATACCAGAATATTGGGGAACGCGGTGGGCAGGAGAGTCGGTTCCGTTGTGGTGTTATCATAGTTGGGTACCATATCCACCGCGTCTTTATCAATCCCGCCGAAAATTTCCGCGCAAAAAGATTCCAGCTTTACTTCGGTATAACGGGGTGCCGCGAATGCCATATCCCGGCTGTACTGTTTGCCGAAGGTTCCCTTGGAATCCACAAAAGGATGCAGAAGCGCCTCATTATCCCGTGTGAGACGCACGAGAGTCTCGTAAATCGCCATGTCACCGTGGGGATTCAGCCGCATGGTCTGTCCCACCACGTTGGAGCTCTTGGTACGGGGTCCCGACATAAGTCCCATCTTGTACATCGTATACAGGAGTTTGCGGTGTGAGGGCTTAAATCCGTCGATTTCCGGAATGGCACGGGACACAATAACACTCATCGCATATGGCATATAGTTTTTTTCAATGGTGTCCGTAATGTACTGATCCCGAATTTCTGCTATCGTCTTCGGTTTCGTCTCAATGTTCGCGTTTTTCTTTTTCGCCATAATATCCTCTGTAATAATCGTATTCGCTTTCCGCTATTTAGGGTCTGGTGATGCGGCATCCCGCTGCCCGAATGATTCGGTTATACAGTGCCAGATGCTCGCCTCTTGGGGGAGGCAGGATGGCATACACGGTTTCCAGTTCCATTTCATCCGCCTGTCTCAGCAAATCGAAAAGTGGGCGGGAGGCTTCTTTCACATCTCCCCGTTTGCCTGTGGACAGCACAACAGCCGATGCAAACTGCTCTCTGGATTCCTCCGGGGCGAGAACACCGTGCTTTCCTTTTCCATTTCGGTTTACGTACCGAACAAAATCCTCTTCACAGGCGTCAATGAGCACAAGCTGTGCATTGGGAGCGTAATGCTTGTACTTCATGCCGGGGGATTCCACCTTTTTTCCATCTGCCTGTGCGGGATCCAGAACCGCTTCTGCAATACGAACCTCGGCACACACCTGACGGAGCATATCTTCTGTAACAGCGCCGGGTCGGAGAATGGTGCAAGAATCTCCCTCCAGCTTCACAACGGTGGATTCCAGCCCGATGTCACAGGAACCGCCGTCCAGAATCATATCAATCCGTCCGTCCATATCCTCGAACACATGCTTGGCATTGGTGGGGGACGGGATGCCGGAACGGTTTGCACTGGGAGCGGCAATGGGATGAGTGGATACCGCAATGAGATCATGCGCAACCCGATTGGCGGGACAGCGGATCGCCACGGTAGACAGACCCGCCGATACCGTAGAGGGGATCACGTCGCGCTTTTTCAGTACCACTGTCAGCGGTCCCGGCATAAAGGCTTCTGCCAAACGATAATACAACGGGGTTGTTTCCGCCAGTGTTTCCGCATCCGCCGGTTCCGCGATGTGAACGATCAGCGGATTGTCCGCGGGACGACCTTTTGCCGCAAAAATCTTCTCCGCAGATTCTTGAAGAAGGGCGCTTCCTGCAAGTCCGTAAACGGTTTCGGTGGGAATTGCCACAAGACCGCCTTTTCGGATGACTTCCGCCGCTTTGTTGATAATTTTTTGATAATCTTCCGGGTTTTCCGTAATTTGCAGAAATTCGGTGTTCATATTGTTTCCTCAGTTTGATGTCATTCCGTCGCCATTTTTGAGTTTTTCGGTGGTTTCCGCCGTGGCGAGTGCGTCGATCATGCCGTCTATATTGCCATTCAGGTAGTTTTCCAGGGAATACACCGTATAACCGATGCGGTGATCCGTCACTCTTCCCTGGGGATAGTTATAGGTTCGGATTCGCTCACTTCTGTCACCGGTTCCTACTTGGGATCGGCGTTCGCTGGCGATTTTTTCGTTCTGCTCCCGCTGCTTCATATCGAACAGCTTGGCACGAAGGAGTTTCATCGCCTTATCCCGGTTTTTGAACTGGCTCCGTTCATCCTGGCACTCGATCACAATGCCTGTGGGCTTATGGAGCATCCGGATAGCGGATTCCGTCTTATTAACGTGCTGTCCACCGGCGCCACTGGATTTGATGGTTTCGATTTCCAGGTCACTCTGGTTGATCTCGATTTCCACATCCTCCGCTTCCGGCAGAACCGCCACCGTTGCGGTTGACGTATGAATGCGTCCGGAGGCTTCCGTTTCCGGGACTCTCTGAACCCGATGCACACCGCTTTCGTACTTGAACCGGGAATACGCACCCTGCCCTGTGACCATAAAGGTGATTTCACGGAATCCACCGAGTCCTGTTTCATTGACGCTGACCAGTTCGGTTTTATAGCGTCGGGTGTCCGCGTACATGGTGTACATCCGATAGAGTACTCCGGCAAACAGCGCTGCTTCGTCTCCTCCAGCACCGGCACGGAATTCAATGTCCACGGTTTTTACATCCAAGGGGTCTTTCGGCAGAAGGAGAATTGTCAACTCCCCCTCCAGTCGTGCGGAATCGCTCCTGGCGCGCTTGAATTCCTCATCTGCCAGTTCTCTGAGTTCGGGATCGGATTCCCCTTCCAGAATGGCAAACGCTTCTTCTGTATCGGCGATCGCTCTTTTATATTCCCGGTATTTTTCGATAATGGGAGCCAGATTGGCGCGCTCCTTCATGATCGCTGTGTATTTTTCGATGTCAGCGAGGGTTGCAGGATCGGACAAATCCGCTTCCAGTCCCTCAAATCGTTTTTCCGCTTCTTTCAGTCTTGCAAGCATAATCATTCGCCCATGACGGCGTTCCTTCGATTCGTTCGGAAAAGGATACTCCGGCGTGACCGCTCACACCGGAATACCAATTCATTATTTTTTATTTGCAGAATGCGATAAATGCCAGATGTGCTTGGTAGAGGTCTGCCTTGGAGATCACCTCAAAGGGGGCGTGCATGGACAGAACCGGAACGCCGATGTCCACGGTGTCGATATTGCGGTTGGCAATGTATTTTGCCACGGTACCGCCGCCACCCTGATCCACTTTGCCAAGTTCCGCCGTCTGCCAGATGACTCCCTCCTCGTCAAAGATACGGCGAATATATCCCACAAATTCAGCAGAAGCATCGCTGGTACCGCCCTTACCGCCGGATCCGGTATATTTCGCCATGCCAAGACCACAGTGCATGATGGCGGAATTGCGCTTTTCGTACACTTCCGGGTAGTTGGGGTCGTACGCAGCCGCAACGTCCGCAGAAAGGCACTTGGAATTCATGCGCACCACGTTGGTATTGCCGCCCAGATTCTTTGCCAGCTCGTCAATCACGTCGAAGAGAATGCTGCACTGCATACCCGTTACGCCGTCACTTCCCGTTTCTTCCTTATCGGCGAGAACTGCCACACAGGTCTTTTCCGAATTTTCCGTTTCAAAGAGAGCCGTCATAGCGGGGTACGCACACACTCTGTCATCGTGACCGTATCCGCCGATTGCCCAGCGATCGAGTCCTACGTCCACGGAGTTGATGGCGGGAACCAGGCACAGTTCCGCGCTGATGAAATCGGATTCGGTGATGCCGTATTTTTCGTTCAAGAGAACCATCACGTTCAGTTTGGACTTTTCGTCAGCGGGCGTGATCTTTCCGTCTTCTTCAAAATAGGGGCTGGTACCGAGGATGATGTTGAGTCCCTCGCCGGTGAAAGCGCCGCCCAACGTCCGGGCATTCTGATCCTTTGCGAGATGGGGCAGAAGATCCGTGATGCAGAACACGGGGTCGCCTGCTTCATCGCCGATGCGTACGTTGACCGCTTCGCCATTTGCCTTTACCACAGTTCCGTGGAGAGCAAGAGGAATGGTTGCCCACTGATACTTTCTCACACCGCCGTAGTAGTGGGTCTTGAGATAGGCAAAGCCCTCGCTCTCATAGAGGGGATGCTGCTTCAGATCGAGTCTGGGAGAATCCACGTGTGCGGCACAGATACGGACACCGTTTTCGATGTTCTCCGTGCCCACCTTGATGATGAGAAGGGATTTGTCTCGGTTGTTGAGGTACAGACGATCCCCAGCCTGGATTTTGTCGCCCATTTTGTATTCCCGATAGCCCTTCTTCTGGAGCATTTCGATGGAAACTGCCACAGCTTCCCGTTCGGTTTTGCACAGATCCAGCCAAGCGGCGTAATCCTTAGCGTAATCCTTTGCCTTTGCCAGTTCTTCTGCGGGCATCTTTTCAAATGCGGTCTTCTTTTTATAGAAGAGTTCCTCTTTCATTTTCTGACCTTTGGTCTTTTCACTCATAATCCATTTCCTTTCTAATCTTCGGAGAATGCTGTCAGCATTTGTCCTGCATATTTAATAATAAAGCTTCTGATACAACTCCGCTTCTTCCAGTACCGTTTCTACCATTTTCGCTGTGTCGCGATCCGGTATTACAGTGAGATTTCCGTTTTCGTCCACATATTCCGGATTTTCCTGCCAGATGGATACGGCAGCATCTCCGGCATAGTAGATTGCCAAAACGGTTTTCCAGCGGCTGTGCTCCGTATAAAGATGGGATAACCGATACGTGCCGTATTTAATATTGGTTTCCGGGTCATAAAGTATTCCGGTTTCCAGCGTTTCCTTTGTAATAGACAAGAGGCTTCTGAACACGGCGGGGGAAATCTGCATGAGACCGATCTCTCCGTCTTCCGAAACCGCATTGCTCTGAAAACCACTTTCCGTCAGAATCAGTGCGTATACGAGATATTCCGGCACGCCATACTCAGCGCAGTACCGGCTGACGTACTCGCTGTATTCTCTCGGGTGGTTTTTGATGTCGTGCAGATTGCCCAGCACGTGGTACGTATAGCCAATGACGATCGAGAACATCAGAATGACAATAATCACAATGCTTCGGCTGACTGCATTTTTGAAATTCATGTTACTCCCTCACTGACTTCTGCCGTTTTCCATAGCGCGCAATCGTTCGATGCACCCGTCAATCTGTCGGATCAGCGCCACATCATCTCCGGTGTTCTCAAGGAGAAAATCTGCCCTCTCTTCCAGTTCGGCGGTGGATTTCTGACTGGCGAGACGCCGTCTGGCATCCTCTTCGCTGAGCCCATCCCGCCGCATGATTCGTCGGACAAGTTTTTCCTCCGGTGCAGTAACACAGACCACCGCCCGGCAGAATCGGTCGAATCCGCTCTCATACAGAACGGGCGCGTCAATTAAAACAATCGTGCTTCCCTTTTGGGATAGCTCTGCCGCTCTGCGTTTGGTTTCAACCAGAATGTGTTTGTGGGTGATGCAGTTCAGCGCCTGAAGAGGTTCGGGATCACCCGAAAACACAATATTCCGCATGACGGCGCGATCCAGGGATCCATCCGGCGCGGCAATATGCTCACCGAAGTATTCACACAACTCCTGCATACAGGGGGATCGTTCCGATGTCGGTCCCGTCATTTCTCGGTATACCTGATCGGTGTCAATGGCGGGAATGCCGCGCTCTGCAAACAATGCGGAGACATAACCCTTCCCGGCACCGCTCCTTCCGCAAAGACCGACTAACATGACACGTTTATGGGATTTGCATGATTCCATCCATTCAGCCTCTCTTCCCGGATTTGAACCTCGATATGCGGTACAGACCCTACCTGAACCAATTTATTTTACCACATATTTCTAAGATTTTCAATATCTTTTGCAAAATGTTTTCGAAAACAAAAAATGCGGCTCTGTTATACAGGAACCGCATCATGGAGACAACTGGAATCGAACCAGTGACCTCTTGCATGTCAAGCAAGCACTCTAACCAGCTGAGCTATGCCTCCGAAGCGAACTTATTATAGCACAAGTTTTCTCGAAATGCAAGTGTTTTTTGAATTTTTCTAAAAATCTTTTTTGGGAACTTCAGTCGGCTTCTCCTTTCCCACCATATGTATTAACAAAAAAAGCCCCGAAGGACTCTTTTTGTTAATGGAGCATCCCACACAACGTACGAACTCCACGGTCGTGGGATGCTGATTCGATTTGCAGTACACATAGCCGAGTTCGGCTGCGGCACTGCCGATGGAGACGGCGGGAGTCGAACCCGCGTCCGAAAACCCATTCATGCAACTTTCTCCGGGTGCAGACCGTCTATGGTATTTCCCGTCCGAAGCACCGGCGGTCAGGTTCTTCGGATCGGTAGCCTTTTATTGCATGACGGTTACAAAAGCAAAATCACCGTTCACGTACGCCACTGGATGATGCCGTGGTCACTTTTGGACGCACTCCCATTCGGGACATTTCGGAGTCGTGGCTTTCTCCGAACGGACAGCTGCTTTAGGCAGCGAGTGCTACGTTTTCGTTAGCGTTTAATTTTAAGTTAGGGATGATTCAAGAGGTTCCCCAACCTCTACCCGCTTATCGCACTGCAAAATCCCCGTCGAAACCTTTACGTCCCCATGTGACGGCGATTGCTCGCGCAATGCCTGTATATTATACACGATTTCCGTGCAAATTGCAAGAGCCGATGGGATATTTTTTATTTCCCAGCCGTTCCGGTTTCTTCCGGACTTCCAATGAACGTGACTTTTTCTTCAAAGGGCTTTCTGCCGCGAGGCTCCGGATCCGCACCGTACGTACCGATGGACAGCATGACAACAGGCAATTCCGTCTGGGGAATCTTGAGATACTCCGCACATTTCTTCTGGTTAAAGGCTGCAATGAAGCATCCGCCGTATCCAAGGTCACTCGCGCGGAGGAGCATATTTTCCGCTCCTGCTCCAGCGTCTTCCACGGCATACATATACGCGCGTTCTCGGTCGAACTTTTCTTCGAGGCGGGTCAGATCCACCGTGATGACGACCACAAAAGAAGCGTCGCAGATCCATTCTCTGGCGTAAATCTCCGGATGCAGTCCCTGAATCTTCTCAGGATCACAGATGCAGTAGAAATGCCAGGACTGGAAATTGCAGGCATTAGGAGCCATAAGGCCACATTCCAAAACATCGCGGATTTCCTCTGCCGGGATTTTTCCACCCGTATAGGCGCGCACACTGCGGCGTTTGTATACCAAATCTTTGTATTCCATCCTCTTTCTCCTCACTCAATCAGTCGTCGTATCCGCGGCGGTTTGCAGATTTCGTAACCCGCTCGATCTCCCGTCCCGCTTCTGCCTTGGCATCGGATTCCCGCTTGTCCCAGAGTTTTTTACCCTTGCACAGTCCCACTTCCATCTTGACATTGGAGCCGGAAAAATAGAGTGCAAGAGGAACCAGCGTATAGCTGTCCCGGGTAACGTACTGGCTCAGCTTGAGGATTTCCTTCTTATGCATGAGCAGTTTTTTGTCGCGCCGTGGATCCTTGTTAAAAATATTCCCTTTTTCATAGGGGGAAATGTGCACGCCGAGAGCGTAAAGTTCCCCGTCGATCACCTTGCAGTAGGAGTCCTTCAGATTGACCTGCCCCGCCCGTATGCTCTTCACTTCCGTACCGTAGAGCGCGATGCCGGCTTCGTATTTCTCTTCGACAAAATAGTCATGCCGCGCCTTTCGGTTTTCGGCTATGATTTTGCGGCTGTTCTTTTCCTGCGGCATAAATTCCTCCTGCTTTGGTTTTCGCATTTCTTTTTCCTATTATACCACATTTTCACGTCGGTTTCAAGGGAAATTTCTGAATTCAAAAGGGCTGTCCTCCGCATTGGAACGACAGCCCTTGGCATTACGATTCGATTTTCATGTACCCGTCCCGGATCCAGCCGAATTTTCGCATAATCTCAGCAAAAAGGATGGATAATACGGCAGGAAGCACGATGCAGAGAAGGAGGATGCCAACCCAGACCATGGGAGAAGTTCCGGACGCGGAGATGATGCCGATAGGACCTACCAGACCGCAGGTACCCATGCCGGCAGACACACCCTGGCATTCCAGCTTGAATACAAGGGTGGAGAGAGGACCGCAGATCGCGGAAGCCAGCGTCGGGGGAATCCAAATCTGCGGATGGCGGCAGATGTTCCCCATCTGGAGCATGGAGGTGCCAAGTCCCTGGGACACGACACCGCCCCATTTATTCTCCCGGAAGCTGCACGCGGCAAATCCCACCATCTGGCAGCAGCATCCTACCACAGCGGCACCTCCGGCAATTCCGCCAATGGAGATCATGGCACACAAAGCGGCGCTGGAAATGGGAAGTGTCAGCACCACACCGACCACAACGGAGACGACGATTCCCATGAGGAAGGGCTGGTATTTGGTAGCGGTGTCCACAAAGTCTCCGAGATAATACATGGCATACGCAATGGCAGGACAAAGGAGTTTTGCCACAAGGGTGCCTGCCAAAATCGTAACGGAAGGTGTCACCAGAATGTCCACACGGGTCTTTTTCGATACCAGCATACCCAGTTCCACCGCCACGATCACAGCGAAAAAGGAGCCAGCGGGACCTGCCGTTACGGCAATTCCATCAACGACTGTGCCGAGGGAGTATCCCGCATAGCCCACCGTGGCACAGGAGAAGATCACAAGGGGATCCGCCTTCATCGCATAGGCAATGGCAACACCGATTGCCATACCGGAGGATGCGGATGCCAGCCGGTTGATCTCGGTGAAGAACTCCACGCCCGTGTACTTGCCCAGTGTGTTGAAAATGGTTCCGATGAGGAGGGACGCGAAAAGTCCCAGCGCCATTGCACCCATTGCGTCAATAAAATACTTTTTGAAGTAAGCTTTCATTTTGTCCGCCATCATGATTTCCTCGCATATTTTTAGGTTGCTTCATTATACCACAGTTTTTCCGAAGCCGCAACTGGCATTTTATCAAAGATTTTGGAGAATTTTTGGGATTTTTTTGATTCCCGAAGCGGTGTTATCTTGATTTCTGTCCTGCATTGTGGTATGATTGCTACAGAAAGGAAGGGATATGCTATGACCAAAACCAACGCGATGCGGCTTGTGGAGAATGCGGGAATTCCCATGACCACCAGTTCTTACGAAGTAGATGAATCGGATCTCTCCGGCACCCACGCAGCCGATCTTCTGGGGATTGACCCGGACTGTATGTTCAAGACTTTAGTCTGCCGGGATGACCGCGGAGGCTATCACGTGTTCTGCATCCCTGGCGCATATGAACTGGATCTGAAAAAATGTGCCGTTGCCGCATCGGTGAAGCGGGTGGAAATGATCCATGTGAAAGAGCTTCTCCCGCTTACGGGTTATGTGCGGGGCGGCTGTTCTCCCGTCGGAATGAAGAAAAAATTCCCCACCTACTTTGACGAGACAGCCATCCTGTTTGACACAATTTATGTCAGCGCCGGAATGCGGGGACTGCAAATGCAGCTTTCCCCCGAGGCTCTCTGCAAACTGGTAGACGGAGAATTTGCGGATCTGGTAAAGTGAAACATTATTCCTCTGTTTTCCCGAGGATACGTACTGCTGTGATCCCATCGTACTCATCCACGAGAACAGACACCACCTCTTCCTTGGAGGTAGGGATGTTCTTTCCCACAAAATCCGGACGAATCGGGAGTTCTCTGTGCCCGCGGTCAATCAGGACTGCCAGCCGGATCGCCGCCGGTCTCCCATGGGAAAACACGGCTTCAATGGCAGCTCTGGCAGATCGTCCGGTGTGAATCACGTCATCCACAATCACGACGGTTCTACCGCTGACATCCACGGGAATATGGCTGTCATTTTCGGCAGGCAGTTCCATTGTCACCCTACGATCATCACGATAGCGCGTAATATCAATCTGCCCAACCGGAATATCCGCCCCATCAAATCGCCGAATATTCTCCGACAACATAGCGGCAAGTGTGACACCGCGCCTCTTAATGCCAACCAGACAGAGATTCTCCGTCCCCTTGTTTTTTTCAATGATCTCGTGAGTCATGCGTGCGAGGGTACGTCTCACCGCCGCATCGTCCATCAGTTCCGATTTTACTGTAAGCATATCGTCTCCCGTTGATTTTAATTGAATGCTGTCCTTCGCTTCGGGATCAGCGTTTTTTTATACCGTTTTTTCGTACGCGACTCTGGGGTCTCCATTCGCCAGCCAGATGATGCCGCAATACTGGAAACCGTGCTTCTCCAGCATCCGGCGCATCACACGGTTCCCTTCATGGGTATCGATGCGAAGGGAGGTCTTGCCCGCTTCTCTCGCCGATTCTTCCGCATCGTGAAGGATCGCCGTAGAAAGCCCGCTTCCGCGTTTGGCAACCGATATGGCAACTCGGTGAATGGCGAGATAGTTTCGGTTCTCATCACCCGTGAGCCAATGACCGTTGTCAATGCGATCATAGGTGGGCTCGCCGTCGTCGATGATGGCAAAAGTTCCAGAGACCGTTTCCTCCACCACGACCACACGGGAATATCCTTTTTCCATATCCGCGAGAATCACGTCCCGGTTGGGGTAACCGTCCTGCCATTGATTGATGCCAAGGGATGCGATGGTCTTTCGCGCTTCCTCAAACAGGAGCATCAGCGCATCCAGATCCCGCTCTTCCGTTTTTCTGATTTTCATGGTTGTGTCCTCTTTGTTGAATCGTCTTTCTGCACAGGAAAAAGGGGAGTGATTTCTCTCCCCTTCCCGTTTATTGTACATTCAGGTATCGGGTGATGGCATCAATCTTCACATCGCCTTGTGCATCCTCTTCCAGTTGATAGTACAGTGTCCGGATGGAATCGCTTTCCATATCATTGCGGAAGGTGCCATCGTTTTTGTGAATCTTGTAATCCACTCGGAAAACCCAACAGAAGCCGCCGTTTGCTCTTTCTTCTTCGATCAGTTGTTCCACCGTGATGTCATACAGCATCTGCGGCGCAAATATCGTATAGGGTTTGTTTGTCTCATAATAGCGATCCGTGAAGAACGTATTGTACGTCTCGGTATCCCCATCAATGACCGTGGCAAAGTATTCCACAAAGAACAGCACGGCGTCGTTGTAGGTTGCCAGATCTTCCGGCATAACGGCAACGGTGACCGCTCCTTTTTTATAATGGATCCGTCGGTCGAGTTCCATGTACTCTTCATCCGCCGTCACGTCCAGATCCAGATTGGTAGGGTAAAACGTATAGCTGTGCAGTTTGTCCGAATACATGGAAGTGGGTGCGTTATCCTTTTTCTCAAACAACTGGGGCACTTCTGTCAGAATAAAACTGATGGCTCCGAGGATGGTAAAAATGATTAGCGCGATAATGAGATTCCGCTTTTTTCTTTTTTTCTCTTCCAATGTAGGCGTTTTCTTTTCGTCCATGTTCCGTCTCCGACGATCAGCCAATGAACCGCTTCAGATTGTCAAGCCCCAGGCTGATGCCCTTCAGATTGTCTTCCATGCCTTCAAATTCCACGGTGATGTATCCGTCGTATCCGGCACCCTTGAGAAGCTGAACGCTCTGATAAATCTTCGCTTCCCCATGACCGATGATGGCGCCCCTCAAATAGTTGCCTGCACGGGAACGGAACCAGCCCGAACCGGGATTCACGTCCATACCAGACTTATAGAAGAAGTCCTTCGCGTGAACGTGGAAGGCATAAGGAGCCATAATGGATACGGACAGCGTGGGATCTTCGTCAGCGCACATGAAGTTGCCAAGATCTACGAGAGCACCGAAGTTATCGTGTGCTACGGTGTTGATCAGCTTTTCCACGCGAGCAGCATCCTGGGAGAAATAGCCGTGGTTCTCGGTCATGGTACGGATGCCCTTCTGTTCGGCGTATTTGGTGACTTCCAGACAAGCCTCAGCCATTCTGGGGAGGGCGTTGTCGTAGCCTCTGCTGTGCTTGATCTCCTTTGCGTAACCGTACGCAACGTCGTGACGAAGGAGTTTGGCACCCGTTTCGGCAGCAAAATCCATGATGCCGCAAACGCGCTTGATTTCCGCATTCAGATCGGGAGCCAGGAAGTTGGCACCGATCGCCATCGCAACCATTTCCACGCCCTTCTCTTCACAGCGAGCCTTGATCTTCTTCGCCGCATCCGCTTCCTGCATATAGGCACCTTCCGTAAATTCAATGCCTTCAAAGCCCATTTCAGCCGCTTTGTCGATTATGCCAAGATACCCCAGTCTGTCTTCTGCGATGTATCCGCCAAAGCTGTACGATGTTACGCTTGCTTTCATGACGCAAATCCTCTTTTCGTGAATGAAATTCGATTTTTTGGGGAATGCTTTTCCTACTATGAACATTATAGCATAGATCAAATGGTAATGCAAGTCCCATTTTATCTGGAAAAAGCACACAGATTTTATAAGAATTCCGATTATTATTCAAAAAACGCTTGACAGGGACGATGAAACCATTTATAATAAGTTGATTGCAAAAATCATTCCCACAACGATTACATAAGGAGTAACACATCATGTTTGAAAAGATCAAGGCTCTTCTGGTTGAGGAACTCTCCATTGCGGAAGCGGATATCACTCCCGACGCAGAGCTTGTAAACGACCTCGGTATCAATTCACTGGAGCTGGCTGACCTGGTTCTTCTCTGCGAAGAGAGATTCAACATCGAAATCGGTGATGACGTAATCAGCAAGTTCATCACGGTGAAGGATGTTGCGGATTATCTGAATGAAGTTGCGGGAGACGCAAACTAAGAACTGAAAAAGCGTGCCGCATCTTTCGGCACCTTTTTTATTTTTCAAAGGGGAGTTTGTTATGATAAATCAAATCGACATCCGCGGCGTACGGTTCAACAACGTGGATTTTTCCGGCGCGGCGGACGGACTCATGACGGCGCTGGCGGAAGGAAAGCAGACGGCACTCCATACTCCGAATTCCGAGATCGTCCAGTCCTGCATCGACGATCCTTCCCTTTATCCCATCGTGAATTCCGCCGAAATGATCATTCCGGACGGCATCGGCGTGGTAAAGGCAGGAAAAATTCTCGGTAATTCCTTTGCTCTTCTTCTTGTAAGCTCATTGATTCTGACAACACTGGGATATGTTTTCTGCAAGCCTATACTTTTTGCTTTCGGTGCAAGTGATGATTCTTT
>JAZSQX010000260.1:0-2689 GCA_045538235.1 Eubacteriales bacterium | reverse complement strand
GATGCGTTTCACGTGATCGAGGAGCATCCGGACTGGTTGTGCGACATCCCCGGCATCACCCAGAAGAAGGCCGCCGCCATTTCCCAGAATTTCAAGGCCATTTCCGGGGCGCGGGCGGTTCTCATGTTCTGCCACGACTATTTTACGCCTCAGGCTGCCATGAAGATTTATAAAAAATGGGGCGGGGCGGCACTGGATCGGATCCGGAGCAATCCCTACCGCCTGTGCGAGGATTTCTGGGGCATCAGCTTCCGGCGGGCGGATCAGATCGCCATGAGTCTGGGGCTGGATCCCGCTTCCGAAGAGCGCATTGTGCAGGGCGCGGTGTACGTTCTGCGGGCGGAGGCTTCCCGATCGGGACACACCTGCCTGCCTTTCTCCGAGCTGTGCCGGTGTACGGTGGATCTGCTCTTTGATGGGGCGGAGACGGAGGGGGCGCGGGTCACGGAAGCACTGGAAGCGGCGGTGGGACGGCTGAGTCTCATTTCCGTGATGCGGGATGGGGAGCGGATGATCTTTGATCCCCGGCTGTATCGGGCGGAAACGGCGGTGGCGGCCAAGCTGCGGCAGATCGACCGCTACTGTCCTCGGATGAATCGGGGCGACTCGGTGCGGATGATCGAAAAATGCGAAGCCCAGTCGGGGATCACCTATGCGGCGGCTCAGCGGGATGCTCTGTATACCGCTCTCACCGACGGGGTGATGATCCTCACCGGCGGTCCGGGAACGGGGAAGACCACCATCATCAAGGGGCTTTTGTCCATTTTCACCTCGCTGAATTACGAGGTGGCGCTGGCGGCTCCTACGGGGCGTGCTGCCAAGCGGATGAGTGAAGCCACCTCCCACGAGGCGAAGACCATTCACCGGCTTCTGGAAATGGATTTCTCCGACGAGAGCGGCTCCAAATTCCTCCGGGACGAAAACAACACCCTGGACGCGGACGTTCTCATCGTGGATGAAGCGTCCATGATCGACGTGCTTCTGATGGACGCCATGCTGCGCGCCATGAAGAACGGGGCACGGCTCATCCTCATCGGGGACGCGGATCAGCTTCCTTCCGTGGGGGCGGGAAACGTGCTGGGCGACGTGATTCGTTCGGAGCAGTTTGCCGTGGTGCGGCTGAGGGAGATTTTCCGCCAATCGGAGAAGAGCCATATTATCCTCAACGCCCACCGGATCAATCGGGGGGAAATGCCCGTGACCGATGCGAAAACGGGGGATTTTTTCTTCCTCCGCCGGGAAACGGAAGAGGGCATCGCCGCTACCGTGGTGGATCTGGTGCAGAACCGTCTGCCGAAATCCTACGGGGCGGACGTGATGGAAAAAATCCAGATTCTCACCCCCTCCCGGAAGGGGCTGTCGGGGACGGAGAATCTGAACGCGGCTTTGCAGTTGGCGCTCAATCCTCCCGGCGCGGGAAAACGGGAACGTCGCGTGCGGGACACGGTACTCCGGGTGGGGGATCGTGTGATGCAGACGAAGAACAACTACACCGTGGAGTGGGAGACGGAGGACGGCCGGACGGGGATGGGCATCTACAACGGCGACATCGGGGTGGTGACGGACATCGACGGGGAAGAGGGAACCGTGGAGGTGCTCTTCGACGATCGGCGGTGTGTACTCGATTCCACGTCCCTGGACGAAATCGATCACGCCTACGCCATTACGGTGCACAAAAGTCAGGGAAGCGAATACCCCGTGGTGATTCTTCCCCTGTACGCCTGTGCCCCCATGCTTCTCACCCGGAATCTTCTGTACACGGCGGTGACCCGGGGGGCGGGAATGGTGATTTTAGTGGGAAAGCCCGCGGTTCTGGAGCAGATGATCGCGAATCACCGGGGAAACGGGCGGTGTACCATGCTTTGTGAATTTCTGGCGATGCCGGAAGGGGAAGCGTGAGTTGTCAAACCCGCCATTCGGGCGAGGAAATCCTGCTTTTTGGTGGGATTTTTTTCGCAAATCGCACAGTTTTCGGAAAAACCGTGAATTTTTCGTGAATCTTCAAAAAAACGGCATTTTTGGGTAGATATTTGGTAAAGAATATGTTATAATATAGTGTATATGTGTGCGGATTCCCGCATTTCGTATGCGACCACGGCAACAAAAAATTTATTATATATTGCGGAGGTACATGACAAATGTCCAAGAAGTATGTATATCTGTTCTCCGAAGGTAACGCAAATATGCGTGAACTTCTCGGGGGCAAGGGTGCGAACCTCGCTGAAATGACCAACATTGGTCTTCCTGTTCCTCAGGGCTTCACCATCACCACCGAAGCCTGCACCCAGTACTACGAAGATGGCAGACAGATCAACGATGAAATCATGGCTCAGATCATGGAATACATCGAAAAGATGGAAACCATCGTCGGCAAGAAGTTTGGCGACAGCGAAAATCCCCTTCTCGTTTCCGTTCGTTCCGGTGCAAGAGCATCCATGCCCGGTATGATGGACACCATCCTGAACCTGGGTCTGAACGAACAGGTAGTAGAAGTGATGGCAAAGAAGTCCGGCAACGCTCGTTGGGCTTACGACTGCTACAGAAGATTTATCCAGATGTACTCCGACGTCGTTATGGAAGTCGGCAAGAAGTACTTCGAAGAACTCATCGACAAGATGAAGGAAGAAAAGGGCGTTAAGCAGGACGTTGAACTGACCGCTGACGACCTGAAGGAACTGGCTAACCAGTT
>JAZSQX010000044.1:0-3207 GCA_045538235.1 Eubacteriales bacterium | reverse complement strand
TCCGCTATGGCGACGCTCACCCGATGCTATTCCACCCGCGGTCTGGCGGTGGTCGGCGGGCTGAACATCTGCACCACCGTTGCCAATCTGTTCAATGCCGTGTGGCTGTCCATGGGCACGGTGGTGGCAATCATGGTCGGTCAGCAGCTGGGCGCGGGCGAATTTGTGCGCGTCAAGCAGACGGTACGCAAACTCATTGCGGTATCGGTCAGCGTGGCGCTGGGACTGGGCGTGGTGATGTGCCTGCTTGCCCCCGTGTTTCCGCTGATGTACAACACCACCGACGAAGTACGTTCTCTTGCTGCGCGTCTGCTCATCATCGTGGCGCTGAGCGGCCCGCTTCATGCCTTCTGTCACGCCTGCTATTTCACCATCCGTTCGGGCGGCAGAACCGTCATTACGCTTCTCTTTGACTCCGGCTATACCTGGGGTGTGCCCGTGGTGCTGTCCTTTATCCTGTGCCGGTTCACCTCGCTGAACATTGTGCTGGTGTACTTTATTGTTCAGTTTGCGGATGTGCTGAAGATTCTCATCGGTTATCCCATGCTTCGCTCCGGCTTCTGGACCAACTGTATGATTCAGGATGTCTCTGATAAAGCGAAAGGAGAGGGGAAATGAAACTCTATTTCAAGCAGCGGTTCTTTTCCTGGTTTGATTCCTACGACATTTTCGACGAAAACGGAGATACCGTGTACACCGTCAAGGGAGCCTTGTCCTTCGGGAAATGCCTGCACGTTTACGATGCGGCGGATAACTTCGTGGGAACGGTGAAGCAGCGGGTGCTGACCTGGATGCCCCAGTTTGAAATCTATCTGGGGGAGGAGTATCTGGGGCTGATCAAAAAGCAGTTCTCCCTCTTTACTCCCACCTTTGATATCGAATACCTGGGCTGGTCCGTCACGGGGGATTTCTTCGAATGGGATTACACCATTTCCGCTATGTCGGGTGAGACGGTGGCGGTGGTTTCGAAGGAACTGTTCCACTTCACGGACACCTATTGTATCGACGTGCGGCACCGAGATTTTGCCCTCCACGCTCTGATGCTGGTTCTCGCCATCGATGCGGAAAAGGCATCCCGGAACTGAATTTGCGGAATCGAACACCGCTAAAAACGATTTTGGGAGGATCATTCGTATGAAACGATCGGAAGTGAACCGTTATCAGAGGGAATTCCGCGATGCGCTGGACGGAATCAGCTTCAAACTGCCCCCCTTCTGCGATATCAAAGCGGAGGAATGGCAGAACCTGGGTCACGAATACGATGAAATTCGGGAAAGAATGCTGGGCTGGGACATCACGGATTTCGGCAAGGAGGATTTCGAGAACCTCGGGCTGCAGCTTGTGACCATTCGCAACGGAAAAATCGGCAATCCGAACAGCAAAACCTATGCGGAAAAAATCATACTGGTGCGGGAGAATCAGGTGACTCCCATGCATTTCCACTGGAACAAGATGGAGGACATCATCAACCGCGGCGGTGCCGATCTGGTGGTCAAGGTGTACCTGGCAGATGACAAGGAAGGGCTTTCCGATCAGGACGTTCCCGTAATCATGGACGGCATCACCCGAATCGTGCCCGCTGGAAGCATCATCACTCTGAAGCCGGGCGAATCCATCACCATGCAGCGGTATCTGTATCACAGCTTCTGGGCGGTTGGCGGCAATGCGGTAGTGGGCGAGGTTTCCATGGTGAACGATGATGCCAACGACAACCGCTTCTATGAACCCATGGGTCGGTTCTCCGCTATCGAAGAGGATGAGCCACCGGAATACCTCCTGTGCAACGAATATCCTCTGGCAAAATAAACGACAAAAAAGAAACCTGTGGCATCTTCTGTCCGACTGGCGGTAAGGAGAGTCACAGGTATTTTTGTTTGGATGTTCCATCACGGTTCCCACGGCATCGGCGAGAGCTTTGTCCGCCTGGGGAATGAGATCCGCGAGAGAAGCGCCCGTTGAGACCAAGCCTACCAATCTCCGCATCGGGCATCAGGCGCTTTCGGTCAATTCCCACGTTGCCACGGAACCGCCCACGGATTTGCCGCCGTCGGGGATGGTGGTAAGCTGACCTCGTTCTGGGTAACCGGTGACGGGAGAAAGGAAATCGACGATGATATTTCCTGCTACAAGAATTTTATGATTCATAGTTGACTCCTGTCCTCAAATGATTTATAATAGGTGTATCCATATTGAGATTGCGATTATATCATAAAGAAATTGGAAAGTGATCGCCGTCGCGGGAATTATGAAAAACACAATTTTTTTGTGAAGAATTCGATGAAATTGGGCGGAGGATTGCCATATCGAGAAAGGAGGCTCCCATGAACTGGACGGAACTGGAGGAAAAATGCCGCGAATGTCGGGCGTGTCCCCTGTGGGAAACGAGAACCAATTTGGTGTTCGGATGCGGCAGCCGGGAGGCGGAACTGATGTTTGTGGGAGAAGCCCCCGGAGAGCGAGAGGATGCCACGGGAATTCCCTTTGTGGGAGCGGCGGGACAACTGCTTGACCGGTATCTCACCGTGGTGGGAATCCGGAGGGAGGACGTGTACATTGCGAACATCCTCAAATGCCGCCCGCCGCACAATCGGGATCCGAAGCCGGAAGAAGGGGATGCCTGCATCGGGTATCTCCGTGAGCAGGTAAAGCTGATCCGTCCGAAAATCATCGTGTGTCTCGGACGAATTTCTGCGGCACGGCTGATCCGGGAGGATTACCGCATTACCAGGGAGCACGGAACCTTCGTGCAGAAGGGAGCCTTCACCATGACGGCGGTGTACCATCCGGCAGCACTTCTCCGGGATCCCGCGAAGAAGGAAGATATGCTCCGGGACATGAAGAAAATCCGGGCATTTCTCGACGAGGCAGAGTGAATTGCTGCGAATCAATAGGGGCAGAAACAGAAAAACAAGGGGAACGGTCATCCGGGAAGGATGAAATCGAACACCTTGTTTTTTGTTTGATTAGCGATTCTGCCGCATGACCTCGTATGCCAGCATGGTGGCGGCAGAGGCGGCAGAAAGGGAGCCGTCAAAGGAGCGCCCGTAGTCAATGCGGACAATCTGATCTGCCTCACGGAGAAGCGCGCCGGAGATGCCCCGTTTTTCACCCCCCACGATGAGAAAGAGGGGACGGGTCATATCCGCATCAAAGGACGAAACCGAGTCTCGAATTCCCGCACAGAGGATTTTATAGCCTGCCTGGCGG
>JAZSQX010000169.1:0-5469 GCA_045538235.1 Eubacteriales bacterium | reverse complement strand
GGCGTAGTCCTCCATGGCGGGGTAGAGAATTTCTTCAATGGTGCGGGGGAGGCGGTGGATTTCGTCGATGAAAAGCACGTCTCCTTCTCCCAGATTGGACAGCAGCGCCGCCAGATCCCCTCTCTTTTCGATGGCGGGACCGGCAGTAATCCGCAGATTCACTCCCATTTCCGCGGCAATGATGGCGGAGAGGGTGGTTTTTCCGAGACCCGGCGGACCATAGAGCAGAACGTGGTCGATGCATTCTCCCCGAAGCTTGGCGGCATCGATGAGAATTTTCAAGTTTTCCTTCGCCTTTTCCTGCCCGATGTATTCTTCCAGGGTGTGGGGGCGGAGGGAATTTTCGTTTTCCGTATCCTCCGCGGTATAGCCGGAAGTCATGATGCGGTTTTCAAAATCAAATTCGTTCGAATCCATAATTCACGTCCTCCGATTCTCAGTTTTTCATCAGAACGGCGAGGGCTTTTTTTATGATGTCTTCCACCTCCGCCGCGGGATCGATATCTTTTAGAGAAGCGGCAATCTCGGAACGGGAATAGCCCAGAGCCGCCAGCGCATCCCGGGCGTCTCCCAGATTGCCTGCCGATGCCGGAACTGTGGGGGCGATCACGCCGCTGTCCCAGTCGCCTGTGGCAAACTGTGGGAAATTCTTGGCGATTTTGTCTTTCAGCTCCAGCGAAACCCGTGCGGCAGTTTTGGCACCCACACCGGGAGCACGGGAGATGGTTTTGGCATCCCCTGCGGCAATGGCGGCGGCAAGGGAACGGGGCGTCAGGAGGGAGAGGATGGACATGGCTGCCTTTGGTCCCACGCCGGAGACGCTGATGAGAAGGCGGAACATATCCAGTTCCTCCCGGTTGTGAAATCCGAACAATTCGACGCCGTCTTCCCGCACCGCCATGTGGGTGAAGATTCGCACCGGTTCGCCCTCTTTGGGAGTTCCGTCGGGGGTGTAGGCGGGAGAGGGAAGGTGGGAGAGGGTATTGGCAGTGACGGTGACCCGATATCCCACGCCGCAGCACTCCAGGATGACGGTGCAGGAGGGGGCGTGGATATCGAAGATTTTTCCATATAATGTTTCAATCATTCCGTAATTTCCTTTTCGCTTCGTTGAGGATTTTCTTCATCCGTCGGTGCGGGGACAGATTCCGGCTGGCAGGCGATGAGGGCAAGGCGATCCTGTTCCATCGCCCAGAGGGCATCGGGGTGAATATCCGTGGGGAGAGTGCCGCCTTCTGCCAGGAGTGCTTCTCTCCGTTTTTTCTCTCTGAGAGAATCTGCGATGGAGAGGAAGAGGAACGCCGCCAGACCGATTCCGGTGAAGATCAGACCGTTCTTGACGCAGTCGGGGCGGTAGGTGAATTCCAGATCATGCTTTCCGGCAGAACAGCGGAAGGCGAGAAGGGTGTCGTTCAGCACGGGGAAGATTTCCGCTTCCTCTCCGTCCACGGTAATCTGCCAGCCTTCGTCATAGGGAATGGTGGTGAACACGATCTGTCCGCTTTCGGGAACGGTGATGGTGCCGGTGATGTGATCGTCGGAATCGGAGTAGGCATCCATGGTGCCCGCGCTGAGGGTTTCCATTGAGGACCGGAAGGCTTCTTCGTCAAAGTAATAGAAGAAATCACAGTTTTTTCTCGGGTAGATATAGGTCTCCTTCAGCACCAGTTCCACCGTGATTTCTTCGCCCACCGCAAAGGTGCCAAGCTCCTTGATGCCGTAGTCCTTTTCGCCAAAGTAGGTGCCGAGGGACTTGCCGTTGAGCTTCAGGGTGCAGTCTCTCGGGTATTCCGACGGGATGTAGAAGTACAAGGGCTTGTCGGAGTCGATGGTGAGGGTGTAGGTGAGCTTTGCCTCGTTGCTGCCCGTTTTTTCGTAGCCGTCGTGATTTTTGATATTCAGCCGCTTGCAATTGGTGTTTTCAAAATCCGGCTTGTCGGCTGCCGTCCAGACCGTGATCTCTTCTCCCAACATGGCGGAGAGCAGCTCGTTGTGGTAGGTAAAGGGATCCACAAACGCTTTTTCTTCCCCTTCTTCCGCAGGGGTGTCGAAATTCACGACCCCATTGTCAACAGCGTATGCGATGGAGAGAACCGTGGGGTTTTCATAGAGAGCCAGATTGTCCGCCGTGGAGCCCATAAAGGTGTAGCCCTTGGTGAGGTAATCCGGAAGCCCCTTGCTGTCCGTGGGGTCGGCGATCAGATACTGGATGCCAAAGAGGGAGTCCGTCACCGGGTTGCCGCCCACGTAATAGGTCCAGTGGGAACGAGCGGAGAGGCCGAACTGACGGAGGAGGGAAATGACTCTGGCATTCAGGGTGGTGGTGGAATTGGAAAGACCGTTCAGACCCAGGGGGAAGTTGTCATTCTTTCTGCGATGGGACAGCTTTTCCGCCCGGTAGAAGGTGCCATCATCGGGGAGACGTTCCGCCGCCACCAGATATTTGTCAATGAAATCCCGGTAGCTGGCGCGCTTGGTGTAGATGACGTCCTCGTCGTATCGCTTCATCATCAGAGCCCCGTTTGCGATAACCTCCAGGATCATCACCACGCACAGCACGGGAGCGGCGGCGCGGGCAACGGCGGGATTTTTCATATTCCGGATGCAGAAGGGGAGAATCGCGGCGATGAGTACCACGAACAGAAGGGTACTCCATACCACGGAGAAGTCGTAAATGTGGTCGTAGCCGATCTTGTCAAGAAGGATGATGAGCAGTGCCACGATGCCGCCGGATGCCGCCACCAGTCGGGTGCCGGTTTTCCGCAGATGCACCAAAACGTCCGCCGCCATCACCAGCTCCAGTCCCACGAACATATACGCAAAGCGGGCGTTGAGCCAGTTGGGACGCTGGAAGCCGTGCCAGATCAAATCGAGAACATTGTAGTTGAAGCTGACGATGAAGAACAGCATGATGATCCCAAAGCCGATCTTGCGGCGGGTGGGAATGGTGGGGGTGAAGAAATACAGGGGGGCAAGGATCAAAGACAGAGTGCCGCAGTAGAGGAAGGGCATCCCATTGGTGCGGACGTTGTCATAGGAGCCAAAGAAGGCTTTTGTCAGGAGATCCGCGAAGTCAAACATCTGCTTGGCCTTGTAATCGGGGGTGGAGAAGCCCAGCTTTCCGAATGCGAGAGAGTAGTAGATGGGCAGAATGATGATGCAGGAGATGAGAATTGCCACCATGGACCACCAGAAAATCTGTGCCAGGGAGCGAACGAAATGAGCGCTTTCTCCGGTTGGGTTCCGTTCTTCCGGGCTGAGCATGAAGTAGCGGAGGAAGAACCAGATCAGAATGAACAGGCAACTCATGTAGCCGAGATAGAAGTTGGAGAGAATGGAGTATGCCAGGGCGATGACGTACAGGCGGTATTTGCCGTGGCGGATCAACTGATCTATTGCCAGAAGGATCAGGGGGAAGGCGATGATGTTGTCCGTCCACATGAGATTGCTCTGCATGACCACCGCGAAGGAGGAGAGGGCGTACATGGTGGCGAACATGACGAGGTAGGGGGAGCGCAGACGGCGGGTCTTATGGAGCAGATACCCGAAAGAGAGCCCGCAGGCACCGCATTTCAGCACGAGAATCAGGTAAACGGATTCCGTAATCATATTTTGGGGAAACAGCGCCACCAGAACGGAGAAGGGACTGGAGAGATAGTAGGCGAAGATGCCCATGAATTCTCCACCCAGCGCCCGGTTAAAGGAGTAGAGGATGGAATCCCCGTTGACAAGGATGTTTCGGAACTCTTCCAGATAATAGATATACTGGGAGTTCATGTCAAGCACCAGGATCGATTCTTCCCCGAGAGGCCAGGTCTTTCGGATACAGTATAGAAGGATCATGGCGAGGAAGGGGACGGCAAAGCACAGCAAGAGCGTAATGGCAGCTTGTGAGACGGGCTTTTTCTTCCGGATTTCCGGGATGGGAATGGCTTGATTCATGATTTACAGCTCCTTTTTGGTGAGATCCGATTCGGGGGAATCGGCGTCGGGATTCGGGTGGATTTTGCGGAGGGCTCGTTCCAGCTTTTCTCTGGGGAGAACCAAATCGCGTCCGCATCCCGTGCAAACAATACGGATGTCGCTGCCGACTCGGAGCACCTCAAAGAGGGAGATGCCGCAGGGATGCTTTTTTTTCAGCTCCAAGCGGTCACCCACCCGGATTTTCGGAATATTCATCAGATTCTCCAAAATTTTCAATCATATTATTTATTATATCATGTTTTTTCGCGTTTGTAAAGGCAGAACGGCGATTCCCTGGCTTCTTTTCCCGGGTTCCCGTTTTTTTCGTGGCAAAGAGGGGATTTGCCTGTGTGAAATTGTTTAGAAAATGTTAATTTTTTTCGCGATATGAATTTTTTTGAAAAACTGTTGATAATTTCCTTGAAATGTGGTATATTATAAGGTGTATGTCCACGTCATTCAAAATTTATTTTATAAAGAAGAGGTACACTATGACTTACAACAAGAAATCCGTTGAAGATATTGATGTGAAGGGCAAAAAAGTCCTGGTAAGATGCGACTTCAACGTCCCCGTAAAAGACGGTGTGATCACGGACGATAAGAGAATCGTCGGCGCTATGAAGACCATCGAATACCTGATGGCACAGGGCGCGAAGGTCATCCTCTGCTCCCATATGGGCAGACCCCACAACGTGCTGGACGAAAAGCTGGCTCTCGACAAGAAGGAAAAGAAGAAGATCGCAGAGCTCCCCGAAGCGGAACAGGAAGCGGCTATCGCTGCTGCTCTGGAAAAGGGCGCGAAGGACATCACCAAGCTGTCCTTGAAGATCGTGGCAGACGATCTGGCAAAGAAGGGCGTTCCCGTAACCCTCGCGAAGGACGTGGTTGGTCCCGATGCACAGGCAAAGGCTGCTGCCCTGAAGGACGGCGAAGTTCTCCTTCTCGAAAACGTTCGTTTCCACGCGGCAGAAGAAAAGAACGATCCCGAATTCGCAAAGAAGCTGGCTTCTCTTGCTGAAATCTACGTCAACGACGCATTCGGTACTGCACACCGTGCACACGGATCCACCGCGGGCGTTGCTGACTATCTCCCCGCTGTTTGCGGTTACCTGATCCAGAAGGAAATTTCCGTTATGGGTAAGGCACTGGACGATCCTCAGAGACCCTTCGTTGCCATCCTCGGCGGCGCTAAGGTTTCCGACAAGATCGGCGTGATCAACAACCTCATCGAAAAGGTTGATACCCTCATCATCGGCGGCGGTATGGCTTACACCTTCTTCAAGAAGTCGGAGGCCAAGCGGTCTTAGGAAGACAATGACTAGACCCAACTCCTTGGCTCACAGAACGACATGGCTACGATCCGACTTGCGCTAAGGTTTCCGATAAGATCGGTGTTATCAACAACCTTCTTGACAAGGTTGATACCCTCATCATCGGCGGCGGTATGGCTTACACCTTCTTCAAGGCTGCAGGCAACGACGTCAAGTCGGAGGCCAAGCGGTCTTA
>JAZSQX010000123.1:0-11999 GCA_045538235.1 Eubacteriales bacterium | reverse complement strand
TAAGACCGCTTGGCCTCCGACTTGGAGAGCCCCATTCTCTGCATCATCTTTGCGTTAAATTCCTCGGCGGTATTATAGCCCATCCGCTTCTGACGGTTGGTCATGGCGGCAAATTCCAGAATGATTGCCAGGTTCCGACCGGGCTTCACGGGAATGGTGGTAGTGGGAATCTTGATGCCCATGATGTCGGTGTAGTCGTTCTCCAGCCCCAGGCGGTCGTACATCTTTCCCTGCACCCACTGCTCCAGGTGAATGATCATATCCACCTTTTCCGTCTCTTTGACCGATCCCATACCGAATAGACGGCGGACATCCACAATTCCGATGCCTCGGAGTTCAATATAATACTTGATGAGATCCGGGGAGGTTCCCACGATGGTTTTGGAGGACACCTTCCGCAGTTCCACCGCGTCGTCCGCAATGAGACGATGCCCTCGCTTGATGAGTTCAATGGCGGTTTCACTCTTGCCGACGCCGCTGTCCCCCGTGATCAGAATCCCCTCGCCGTAGACCTCCACCAGCACACCGTGGCGGGTGATCTGGGGTGCCAACTGCACGTGCAGGTATGCAATCAGGGCTGCCATAAAGTCGCTGGCGCTATCGGGAGAGGACAGAAGGGGAATTTCGAAATACTCCACCTGCTCTCGGAGAATGGGGTCGATTTTGTTCCCGTGGGTGATAACAATCGCCACAGGATTCCGGCGGCAGAAGTCGGTGAGCCGCTCTCTTCTCACTTCCTCCGGCATCTGCTGGAGATAGAGACACTCCACGTTCCCGATAATCTGAATCCGTTTGGGGTCAAAGTCCTCAAAAAAACCAGCTAACACCAGTCCGGGACGGTTGACGTCCAGACTGCTGATCATAATGTTTGACGGCTCTTCCGGCGTATACTCCACCTTCATCTCCATATCGTTGATGACCTTCTGTAAATCGACTCTGCTCGTGAAATCTTCCATGGCGTCCCCTTGTGTTGATAAGTTCTTGTTCTCATTATATCACACCGTCCTCGCAAATGCAAGATTTTCGTGAGAAATCCTCCCGCAATCCTTTTTTTCGAGGGAAATCCGAGTTGTTCACAAATTATTCATGTTTATCTGGTATAATTAGATTGAATATTTATCTCTTCAAAAAAGGTGTATCAACCATGAAAAAAACAATTCTCCGCTCTGCCACCGCGGTTCTCTGTGCGGCATCGGTTCTCTTCTGCGGCAGTTGTGCCAAGGACAAGGATGACTTAAAAAGCACCAAGGTGGAACAGACGGTTCTCATGACCATCGACGGGTATGAAGTTCCCCTTGAACTTTATCGTTATGTAGCGCTGAATTATAAAGCAGACTACGAATCCGGCAAGAGCAGCGACATCTGGCTGGGAGAAACCGGTAGTGCCCTTTTGGCAGAGCTGAACGAATCGGTGAATGAGACCCTCGTGTCCCTATACTCCGTTCTCTGTGTCTGCGATGATTACGGCATCGATCCGGCATCCCAGTACATCACCGATACGGTCGAGTATGAGATGGATGCGGTATACACCTCCTATGACCGCGATTACGATGCCTATCTGGAAGATCTCCGAACCGCCAATATGAACGATGCCGTCTACCGCTTTATTCTCCGGAATGATATTCTCTCGGAAGAGCTTCTGGAAAAAATGAAAGAACAAGGGGACATCCCCGATGACCAGGCAACCATCCGTGCCGCGCTCTCAGGGGACGATTTCATTCGGGTGAAGCAGATTCTGATTTCCACGGAAGAGACGCTGACCGATGACGAAGCTCTTGCGAAGGCGGAAGATCTTTGGAAGCAGGTGGAAGCCGGTGCCAATTTTGACAAGCTGATTCAGGAGCACGGGCGGGATCTCTTCATGTTCAGCAACGATGACGGCTATTATATCTGCCGCGGAACTTACCAGAAATCCTTCGAAGAGGCGGCGTTTGCTCTCGCCATCGGGGAACACAGCGGCGTCATCCGTACCGATGCAGGTTACAGCATTCTCAAGCGCTATGAGAAAGAGGAGGACTACCTCACTACCCATTACGAGGAATTGGCGGAGCTCTACCAAGTCAGCGCGCTGAACCTCTTCTTAGAACAGCGCATGGAGGGGATTGCCCCCGTCGCCACGGAAAAACTGGCTGAATATACAATTTTCAATCTTGAATCTACCAAATAAATCGGAGTCAGAGCCTTGAAATACTACACACGAAACCGATTCGGATCCGCACGCACCAATCAAATTCTCTTCCGCATTCTGTTTGTGATACTCGTCGCCGCCGTGATCACCTTTGGAACGATTTTCCTCGGAAACTATCTGAATCAGAAATTAGACCGTCTGGTTCCCGAATCTCCGGAATCGGAACCAACGGATACCGGTGTTCTACAGAAAGAGAATGAAACCGACATTTCGGCTTCTCACCGACACCCCAGCGTCCGCGGTGTCGGTCTGAACCCACACGCCTTCTCTTCGGAGGATGAGCTTCTTCTCAAAATTAACGCCCTCTCCCTCTCTTACGACACCCTTACCATGCCCTTGACGGATTCGGACGGAAATCTCTTATATTCCTCCGCCGCTCTGCGGAAACAACTCCGTCTCCCGGATGATGGGATGGAGCACCGGATGCTGGAGGACGCCCTCACGGGAGCCAAGGCAAACGGAATGCGGCTGACTGCCCTGCTCCGCCCTCTCCTTGTGTCCTATTCCGGCAGTTACCTGGAAGAAGCGACTCTGGATGCCGTTCTGTTTGATGAGCTGGCGTCCTTTGGGTTTGACGAAGTGTTATTGATCCCAAGCGCCGTCTTTACCTCGGTGGGAGAAGATGATGCCACCGAATATTTCTGTCGCTACCTCGCCGCCTGTCGGGATGCCATGCGGAGCGACTGCACCATTGGAGTGATCCTTCCCCAGTCCCTGTACAGCGATTCTGATGCGGCAAAGCAAATTCAGTTATACGAGCAAAACGCCGATTTTCTGGCGATTGAATTTTCCATCTCCCAGCGGGACACCCTTGCCAAGCAATACCGGAACGTACTCCGGAGTATCCGCAATCTGTTAGGCAGTTTCAGCGTGTACGATATGCGGGTTGTCATCACGGAAACGGACGCGAACTCCGCCGCTGCCGTATACGAAGCCTGTCTTGCCAGCGAAATCACCAACCTCACCTTCACTTCTGCGTTCCTTCCGGAAGAACTGATCTACCGTGTGGACGAGGACGAAACGGAAACACCCCCCGAATCCATGGAAGAAGAAACGCCGTCCGGAGCCTCCAATCCCTATGCTACCGTGGAAACCAAGGAGGAAGAACCTGCCGCAACGCCAAAAGAGACCGATGCAGACGCGCCCTATGTAGGGAACGAATCCGATCGGCCCTGGTATTGATTTTTCATAAAGGAAATGTACGTCATGCAAGAGCCTGTCAATCTGTTTTTCAGCGAAGAGGGAGATCTTTTGGAAGAACACAATGTTCTCCGCGCTCTCCGGCATCCTCCTCTGGATCCGGAAAGGCTTACGCACGATTTCATGGTGGCGCTGTCCTCTTCCCGGCACAGTTTCCGTCGATTCTGCGCCGCTCCCATGGGATCCGAGGAGCAGGAATTCCGCATCTTTCAACTGAACAGCTTTTCTCCCTTTTCCTTTGTGTTCTGTGAAAAAGCACTGGTACGCGGTTCCGTTGTGGTGATTGCCTATCCCGGGCGATTTCTCAGCGATTTTTATCCGTATATGTCCTCATCCTCCCACCACTTCCGTAAGATCACGTCCCACATTATTGGGGATTTCTTTGAAATTCTCCATACGGGATGTACCGGGAGGACGGAACTTTCACCGGGAGGATTTCTGTCCATTGCCCACGTACCGCTTCTGATCGAAACCATTCTGAAAGAGGGGTGCGATCCCTGTTATGCCGACCTGCGCCGCATGACGGAATCCATTCTCTCCTGTGCCGCCTCTCTTCACGCCTTCTCGTCCACCGATTTCTCCGTGTCCGTTCGATACTGCGAGGAACGGCTGGAGCAGATGCGGTCGGATTCCCAGTTTGGGGAAGTGAGCGCCAGCACAGTCAATTTTCCGGCGATTCCCTACGTCTATCTCTTCACGATGGCACTCCATGTGTTTCATTCTCTCTCCGAGGATCATCGTACAGAGGTAACGATCCACTATCTTCCCGATTCCGCGGAAGTGGAACTGTGTGCCGCAGTGCGCCCTTCTCTCGACGAAAACCTCTTTCTCGAAATCGGGGATCTGGGACTTTTCTCTCCAGCCCTGGACGATCTTGCGAAATTGTCGTCCATTATTGCCTTTGCTTCCTCCATATCCACGTCGGTGCGCTATCATGCCGCAGATCGTCGGCTGACAGTCTCCTATGGTCTCGGTCACGGGATTCAATTTGTCCCCGATTTCAAGTACAGCGATCCCTATGCGAACCTTCCTTCTGCGGTTGCCGAAGCGCTTCATCTTCTGTCTCTGGCCGAGAATGACACACTCCTTGCCTCAATGGACGAACAGCATAAGCGCTAAAATGATGACCTCTGCCCGCAGTCCGTCGGAAGCGATGAGGAGCATCACGGTTAGGAGAATCAACTCCTCCTTTCCCACCTTTCCCCGTAAATACTCGAGGAGTTGTGTGAGTTCTCCCGTTCCGTGAACTGGACTGTCTTCGTGATGCGCTGGGACTGCTTCACAAGAGGACTCCGCCTCTTTTTCCATGCGATATTCTTCCGGTTCCGGATGTTGTGGGGGACAATCCCCGTTACTGGGTTCCTGAACCGGAGTTATGGGTCGGCGGTTTCCTTTCTGGTGCAGTTCATCCTGAGGCTCGTGGTGTTTCCCCTCTTCTCCGGGTGAAAACGCATTTCCCACATATCCCGGCGGCGGATTGTACCGCGGTGTTCGGTTAAAATTTCTCGTGTACAAAGATCTCCCTCCTTCCGTCACGGCTTTTTCAGACCGTCCAGTCCTCCCAGCGCATTCATGACGTCGGAGATCTGCATGACGGACATACACTTATCCAGCATCTCACACCGCTCCTTGCTAAGATAGGGTTTTAAGGCGCGGAACAGTTTTTCCGCATTGTCTTTGTCATACCGTCCGCCGCTTCCCTTGGGTTTTCCCGAGCTCACCGGGACCGCTTTTTCCTCTTTCGGAGCGTTGAGTTGATTGGCTCCTCCTAACAGGGGACCGATTTTTGAGAGCATATCGGGAAGGGACGCCATCATATTCGCCGAAATTTCTTCGGCACTCTGACCTCCTTCTCCTCCCTGCATTTCCTTCACCATTCCCGCAAACTCGGGATTCTGCACGATCTTTGATAAGATCGAAGACAGCTCATCGTATCCGCTCATGTCAGCCTCCGTTCTGATAGCGCGCTATCAACTGGGTAATCCGCCCGAGATCCTCGTCCGTCACCTCTGTGAGTAAAGCGCGGATTTTTTTCACGGTCGCCGCATCCATGGGCTTTCCGTCCATATTCACCCCACTGGCGCTCAGGATCATCTTCAGCATGGAAGCGAATCGGTCGTCCGGTAAGGCGAGGAGTGTATCGATAACTTGTTTGTTCAGCATGGCATTCCTCCGGGTTTTGATTTCTCTTTCAGTTTATTCCCGTTTTTCATTTCTGCCACAAGGTGAGGTATTCCTATGAAAATACTCGTATTCTCCGATTCCCACGGCAGCCGTGCCCGCATGGAATCCGCCATCCGTACCCAACTGCAGTTCGGAAAGATTGACCGGATTTTCTTCCTTGGAGACGGTATCCGCGATTTTAATGCCATTGAAACGGCGTTTCCCTCCATCATCTCGAGCGGTGTCTACGGCAACTGCGACAACGGCTTCGATCCCGACGCGGTCTTTCTCAAGACAGCAGAGGTGGGCGGATTCCGTTTTCTTCTAATGCACGGGCACAAATACAACGTCAAAACGACTTTGCAGACCGCCGCCGACTATGCGATCGCGCACAAAGCGGATGTGCTTCTCTTCGGTCACACGCATCAGCCGACGGACATGACCATTGACGGATCCGATGGCGGTCACGTGCGTCTCATCAATCCCGGCTCCATTGGGGACTGGCACGCCCCCTCCTACGCTCTCCTGGATCTGGTAGACGAGCATCTGGTGTGCGGGTTTGGCACGGTCAAGGGATAATCTGTCTTTCACGATAAAACTGGATACAAAAAGCGGCTCACACTCGGTGAACCGCTTTCTTTATTTTCGTTTATGCCCATGCCATGGTGGAGGGCTTGGGATCGTGCATCAGAACTTCCTTCAGCACGTTCACCGCCTTCGAGAGACCTTCGTCAATGGACATCAGGCTATCTTCATGTTCAATGGACAGCACGCCATCGTAGCCCACCAGACGGAGATTGTCTACGAGATCCTTCCACCAGGACACGTCGTGACCGTAGCCCAGCGCACGGAACACCCATGCACGGTTGAGTTCGTCACCGTAATGCTTGGTATCCAGCACACCGATCTTGGCGGTATTGATCTTGTCGATCTTGGTATCCTTTGCGTGGACGTGGTAGATGGCGTCGCCCAGCATCCGGATTGCCGCTGCGGGTTCCATGCCCTGCCATACCAGGTGAGAGGGGTCAAAGTTGGCACCAATGGTGGGACCAACCGCTTCTCTCAGGCGGAGGAGGGTTTCGGTGTTATAGCAGCAGAAGCCGGGGTGCAGCTCCAGCGCGATCTTATGGACATTGTGTGCTTCGGCAAAAGCCGCCAGATCCTTCCAGTAGGGGATCAGCACTTCGTTCCACTGATAGTCGAGGATAGCGAGAAAATCTTCCGGCCAGGGGCAGGTAACCCAGTTGGGGAATTTGGCGCCGGGATGGTCACCGGGGCATCCGGAGAAGGTGATCACCGTTTCCACCCCCGCCTTTTCAGCGAGAAGAATGGCGTTGCGGAGATCACGATCCCCTGCTTCAGCGATTGCCTTATCGGGATGGACGGGGTTCACATGGGATGCCAGAGCCGCCAGTTCGATGTCGTGCTTTTTGAAGGTATTCATCCATTCTTCGAAAGCCTTTTCATCGTTGAGAAGAATTTCGGGGTCGGCATGATCCTTTCCGGGGTAGCCGCCGCATCCGATTTCCACGGCCTCCACACCCATTCCCTTCAGAATCCCGAGGGCTTCATCCAGCGGTTTCTTTGCGTACAAGTTTGCAAGAACACAGAGTTTCATTTGATATATTCCTTTCCTGTTATTACGTGAGAGTACCTCACGCTTATTTTGAGTCAAACGTAGAGATTAAAAGCGGTAGATATCGCCCGTCTTTGCAGAGGTGTAGATTCCTTCGAGAATCTGGGTGATCACGTATGCCTGTTCGGGAAGAACGGTAGCGTGTCGGTTTTCTCTGACTGCCTGAATCCACTGGTATGCTTCTCTTCCTGCAGGGTCGTTGTTGGAAATGCCTTCGTAGAATGCAGCGCCGCCTGCAGAAAAGTCGGGAGTGAAGGTGTACTTCCGGTTCTGACGAATGCCGTTGATGCGAACGCCGCCGGTCATGTCAGCACCAGCCTTGGTACCGCAGAGCATGGTGCAGGCTTCTCTTGCTTCCAGGGTATTCAGAGCCCAAGTAGCGTCGAGAGAGATGGTCGCACCGTTTTCCATCACGATGAAGCCGAAAGCAGCATCTTCCACGGTGAACTTCGCGGGATCCCAGTTGCCCCAGTCGTTGCCCTGATCAGAGGAGTTGTTGAGTGCGTGGAAAGTGGGACCAACGCAATCCTTGGGGTTATAGTTGTTGATGTGCCACAGGGTCAGGTCGAGAGCATGGGTACCGATATCAATGAGGGGACCGCCGCCCTGTTCTTCTTCATTGAGGAATACGCCCCAGGTGGGAACGGCACGGCGTCTTACTGCGAAGGCACGTGCAAAGTAGATATCACCGAAGGTACCGGCTTCTGCTTCCTGCTTCAGATACTGAGAAGCGGCGCTCTGCCTGGTCTGGTAGCCGATGGTGAGGAGTTTGCCGGTCCGGTTGGCAGCGTCCAGCATCTTCTTCGCTTCCACGGAGTTGATCGCCATAGGCTTTTCGCACATAACGTGCTTGCCGGCTTCCAGAGCATCCACGGTAATGAAGCTGTGGGAACGGTTGGGCGTGCAGACATGAACCACGTCGATGGACTTATCTTCTAAGAGTTCCTTGTAGTTTTCATAAACCTTTGCGTCAGCGGTGCCGTACTGTGCCTTTGCCTTTTCCGCTCTGGAAAGAACGATGTCACAGAATGCGACCATTTCAACGCCGGGAACTTTCTTGAGGGAGGGCATGTGCTTACCGTTAGCAATACCACCGCAGCCGATCATACCGACGCGGATGATATCAGAGATGTTTGCCATAATGTTTTCCTCCAATCATATGTTTTATTGATTTCGGTGCTCCATTTTTCCGGTGCAGCGAAAAAACAAACAACAATTTTTGCGAAATCCGCTAAAATCAGATTCGCTTGATGACAAGCCCGTAAGCACCTTGGGTCTCGCCGGACCAGATGATGTGACGCGGACATTTTTCCACGCAGTTGCCGCATCCGGTGCATTTGTTATAATCAATGCGCGCCAGGAAATTGTCCACGGTGATGGCACCAGCCGGGCAATTCTTCACGCAGAGCTTACAGGAAATACAGCCTACGTCGCACAGTTGACGAGTGGTTTTCCCGTCATCCACGGACATACATCCGACCCAATATTTACTGTCGAATGGAATAAGGCGAATAATATTTTTGGGGCAGGAACGCACGCACACGCCGCATCCGGTGCACTTGGTGTAGTCCACCGCGGCGACACCCTTTTCAATGGCAATAGCACCGAAGGGACAGGCACGGACACAGGTTCCGAGACCGATACAGCCATTGCGGCAGAGCTTATCTCCCCCACCGATTTTGGAAGCAGCGTGACAATCCGGGACACCCTCGTAGAGATATTTTTTCTTCACGTAGTCGCCGATTCCGGAACACATGACCTGCGCCCGCATTCTGACCACAGGCTGAACCTCCACGCCCATGATTTCAGCGATCTTCCCTGCCGTCTCGGCGCCTCCGAGGGGGCATTGAGAAGCATGGGCCTCGCCTTTATCGATGGCAGCCGCAAGTCCGTCACAGCCGGAATAGCCGCATCCGCCGCAATTGGCACCGGGAAGACATTCGCGGATTTTTTCCATGCGCTCATTTTTCGGAACGGCAAATGCCGTGGATGCAATGGCGAGGACACCGCCCATGACTGCACCAAGTGAGAGGAAGATGAGAAGCGGGAGTATAATTTGAATCATTCCAAAATCCCTCCCTTAAAACTTCATGCCGACAAATCCCGAAAATGCCATGGCGGCAAGTCCAGCGGAAATGAGGAGCAGAGGGAATCCCTTAAATGCCTTTGGGGGATTGGCGAAAATCAGACGGGCGCGCACTCCGGCAAACACGACAATTGCCATGGTAAAGCCAAGGGCGGCTGAAAAACCAAAGGCAATGCTTTCGATGAAGTTGTATCCCTCTTCAATATTCACGAGCGCTGAGCCGAGAACCGCACAGTTGGTGGTAATCAGCGGGAGATAGATCCCAAGAGCGCTGTACAAAGTGGGGATATACCGTCTGAGAAACATTTCAATAAACTGCACAAGTGCCGCGATCACAAGAATGAACGCGATGGTTTTCAGATATTCCAGCCCGAGAGGAGCAAGAATCCAATGATACACCGCCCAGGTTGCGGCAGAAGAAATGGTGATAACGAACGTTACTGCCATTCCCATACCGGCTGCGGTAGATGGTTTTTCGGTAACGCCAAGAAAGGGACAGCATCCGTAAAACCGTGAAAAGATGAAGTTCTCCGTCAGAATGGCGGTAAACATAATGAGAAAGATGTTTTCCATGATGATCCCCTTTATTCCGACTGAATTTCGGCATTTGCCGCAGGTTTCATTTGAATGGCGTTCTTCCGGACAATGCGCCCGGTTTCCGTATCCTTTGTCAAGGTAGTGTGATACCCTGCCGTGATGGCGTCATTCTCCAGCTCCCTCCGCCGGGCACGCTCTTCCAGAGAATAGCGGATCTTCTGAATCAGCGCAATCAGGCATCCCAGCGTGAGGAAGGCACCTGCCGGCATGAGGAAGATGGAAGCGGGAGAAAACCACTCTCCGAAAATCCGGATGCCGCCGGTACCATCTGCGCCTGCCAGAATCATGCCCGTTCCCAGCAGTTCTCGAACAAAGGCAGTGGCAGTCAGCCCGATGGCAAAGCCCGTTCCGTTGGCCACCCCGTCAACAAATGCGGGAATGGGGGGATTTTTCGATGCAAATGCCTCAGCGCGAGCCAGAATCAGGCAGTTTACCACGATGAGGGGGATAAACAGCCCAAGAGCTTCGTCAATCACCGGAAAATAGGCTTTGATCAGCATTTCCACAATGGTGACAAAGCCGGAAATGATGACGATATAAGAGGCGATGCGGATCTCCTGCCGGATTACGTTGCGGAGGAGGGAGATCAGCACGTTGGAAAATGCCAGAACCGCGATTACCGCCACACCCATACCAAACGCATTGGCAACGGAGGTCGTGGTCGCCAGCAAAGGACACATACCGAGGAGCTGCACAAAAGCGGGATTATTGGTAAGGATTCCTTCTTTGAGAATCTGAGAATACGATTTCTTCATTTGAGCACCTCCCTCTTAATACGCACCACCGGAAGACCCGAAGGTCTCGGAAGGTGTCGGATCGTAATAAGGTTCGTCATCCGTTTCGGATTCACTTTCGTCAGTGGATTCACTTTCATCCGTGGATTCCGTTTCATCCGTGGATTCCGTTTCATCCGTGGATTCGCTTTCATCCGTGGATTCGCTTTCGTCCGTGGATTCGCTTTCGTCCGTGGATTCGCTTTCGTCCGTGGATTCCGTTTCATCCGTGGATTCCGTTTCGTCCGTGGATTCGCTTTCGTCCGTGGATTCATTTTCGTCCGTGGATTCCGTTTCATCCGTGGATTCATTTTCGTCCGTGGATTCCGTTTCATCCGTGGATTCCGTTTCATCCGTGGATTCGCTTTCGGGCTCGCTTTCCGCTTCCGTTTCAAGAGGAACTTCGGGAAGTTCTTCCACTCCGGGATCCCACGGTGCTATGGTTTCATATACCGTCTGGGTCTCTGTTTCCGTTACCGGAGCCGTTTCGGATTCAGGTTCCTCTGCGGTTTCCGTCTCAGCGGCAGGCTCGGTTTCGGATTCGGGCGCATCGGTTTCTGCAGGAACCAGGTCGTCCTCGGAGCCGCTTTCCACCACTTCCCCGATGTCAATTTCATCATTGCCGTTGTCGATGTTGGCGTCTTCGTTTTCCAGATAAGAACGGTCACTGACTTCCACATTCAGCCCGAACTGTGCTGCCAGTTCCCGGACGTTGATATTCTGTGCCAGCGCCATATTGACCCCGGTCGCAACGGCTCTGGAAGAGTAGCTGGCTCCCGCTACCACATCCACTTCCGTATAGGGATCCCGCTGTTCTTTCACGCCAAGGAAGGAAGAGAGGAACCCGTCACTCTTGACTTTGGTTCCCACACCGGGCGTTTCGCTGAACGTCACGATGCGGACTCCCTGTACTTCCCTCACCGGATTTAGACCGACCAACATTTCAATATCCCCGCAGTAGCCTCCGGATACGATCTTTAGGCAGTACCCGATCATATCCCCATTTGCCGATACCACGTACACGGTCGTGCCGTCGTCTGTGACAAATTCCTGTACCGCATCTCCCGCGGGGAAAACTTCCGTCACAGCTTTTTCCATTTTGCGTCGATTATTGGCATCAATCGTATCCTTCGTCATGGCGTTGACCATGGACAAAAGGAGTGCCATGATCCCGCAGATCAAAGAAAGCACCACCACAAGCTGCGCATTCTTCGGGAGTTTATCGAGAAGTCCCGGCTTTTTCGGCTGCTCCGGTTTTTCCGGCTTTGGCTGCTTCTCCGGCTTCGGCTGTTTTTCCGGCTTCGGCTGTTTTTCCGGCTTCGGCTGTTTTTCCGGCTTCGATATCGTTTCTTTCTT
>JAZSQX010000282.1:0-10809 GCA_045538235.1 Eubacteriales bacterium | reverse complement strand
TTGACGCTGAAACATATATTGCATATTTGCGCCAAACCTCGAAAGCGCAGTCGGATTTACTATTGTACGGTTGTTGTATTGGCTCTGCAGAAACAGATTTTCGCTCTCGCATGGAGTGGACTTAACATAGATGCCTCCTCGTACAAAATGGAGCGTTTTGTATAATTTTAGAGGAATCTCAGCCGCCCCCGCCCCCCGGACATCGCCCGAAAACCGGGGGCGGGTTCGAAAATTAGTACAAAACGCGCATTTTGTATAATTCCATCCAAAAAACTACGGGATTCTGCGGAAACTGAAACGGCACCGTTTCCGGAAAATGCCCTTCCCGTGCCAATCAGTACCTATTATTATAGCAGGATTTTACTGGAATGTCAAGATCGCTGCACGCGAATAAGGCTCTTTTGGTGATCCGATGCACAAACACCAGCCTTTTGGGATTTCGCAGGCTGGTGTTCTGTCTTTATTGTGTTAGTGTTTTTCGATAATCCGGCATTCATAAAGTCCGGTGTCTGCGCCATTCATGTTGACGGCATACTTGTGGTAGAAATACACCGGGATTGCGGACCAGCCATGACAAAGGCTTCCTGCATTTGAGAAGGCGGATGCGCCATCGATGGTCTCCCAGAATGTTGTGGCGTTCTGATACAGCATAGATCCCCAGTTTTCTGCTATGTCAGCGAACACCTTTCTTCCGAGGAGACTTCCCTTTCGCATCATGGCATCGTACTTAAAGATGCTGTGGCTGAGTGTCACGGGAATCAGCGTCTTTTCCGCCAGCTTTGCAAGCACGTAGTCAAGACGTTCTCCTCTTGCCGCATCTGCATAGACAAGCAAACTGTTGGTGAGTTCGGCATAGTGGTAGATTTCGCCATTTCCATTCAAATAAGAGGCGTAGGCTTTTTTCTCCGGTTCCCAGAAATAACGGTTGATCTGTTCATTCAGCGTGAGGTGCTTGCTTTCGTAATATTGTGCCTCTGCTTCCCTGCCGATCCATTTGAGTGTGTTCGACAAAGAACGAAGACCAAAAGAGACAAAACCGCAAAGGGGAGCATCGTAGGTGAGATTTTCTTCCGCGACGGAACCCGCGATGGAGCCTTCGAGACCGCTCTGCCGTTCGTAGAAGTTCCAGTACCGTTCTTCCGTGAAGCATGGAATCAGTCCGTACGGATTGTCCATTCTGCGGACAAACTCATCCGCGATGCGGGTCATAACCGGCAGAACTTCGTCAAGGAACGCAGTATCCCCGGAATGCTGTACGTATTCGTATACCTGCGTCAAATAGATTGCGGAAAATGACGGAATCGTAATGGAAACGCGCGCGGGAGAACAGAGTTCCAGCATATTGTCATCTCGAATCGATTGTGCCATCAACCGAAGAGATGCTTTGGCAAAGTCGTATTCCTTGAAGCAGTAGTAACCGCAGAGCATCTGATTGCGGGAATCCATGGAATAAAGCGCCTGCTCTCTCCATGGGCAGTCCTCGTAATGCTCGTGCATGGACATAAGCAGTGTGCGCTTGGAAACCTCGTGGATTTTGGTGTGCAGATTGTCCGCGCAGAAGAAATCCACGTCGTGGGAGAGCGGATAATCCGTGGTGCGAATGCCGGCATAATGGATTTTTGCTTCTTTTGCGTAAATATGTACTTGCAGGTACCGCATTCCCAGGCGGCGGAACGGATGGACGAAGCGATTTCTTCCATTCGTTCCATAGTACGAGCCGCTGAAATTGCGCCCGCCGACATAGCTGCGGACTCGGAGGTCTTCCAGATGCTCGCCCCATCCTACCAGAATGAGCGCATCCTCCGGAAGGTCGATGTCAAGGGAGAGAATTCCGGCATTCTCCCGTCCGGTGTCAATGACGGCAAAAATGCCATCCATCGTATCGTCAGACTTTAAGAAAATGCCCTCTGCGCTGGGGAGACGCCACTTCCCTGCGGATTCTCGAATGGCGAGAGCCGCATACTGCATCTTTTCGGCGATGGTGTTGCCGCCCATTTCCCGGAAGGAGCCGTGAAGAATCATCTTGACGGCTTCTTCTTCCCCTACCACCAGCTTTTTGATGGGGCGAAGACGAGTCGGGAGCGGTTTATCCGCAGAAATGGCTGAAATCGCTTCCGGCTGCACCCGGCGGGCATCGTAACGGAAACTGAATCCAAGCTGCCCGGAAACCAGTTCAATGGAACCCATGTCATACATGGAAACGGGAGCTGTCCTTGTTTTGGCAGAGCTGCCGCAGAGAAGCGTTTCGCCTTCGTAAATCTCGTAGATCACGCCGGCTTTTTCACAACGTACGGTGGAGGAGTCAGTCCCCTGGTGCCAGCAACGGATGCGAACGTGATTGGCTCCCTCCTTGGCATAGGCGGAAAAATCCACTTTGTCGTAAATTTTGTCAAAGGGATAATCCGCGTACTGCCCCATCTCAACAAGCGAATCATTGAGGTAAAAGGCGTAGTTGGTATCAACGGAAAGATACAGTTTGCAGTCTGCTGGATGCTTGATGCCGATTTCCTCAAAAAAATCCACGTAGGTGTTTACGCTGTCAAAACCATCTGCCCAAATCCATTGGCTGTTCTGAAACAACTTCATGGGTTGTCCTCCTGATTGATCCGAATTTCCACGGTCGTATTGTTTTTTCCTATTATATCACCGAAAAAAGGAAAAATCAAGAGCAGTTCGGGCGACCGAGACAACGATGTCACATTTTTACGTTGTTGGCAGGTTCTTGTTTTGACAGCTTCAAGTATTTTATTCGTGTGGCTTCCCCGCCCCGCAGATGCCGTTCGGCTTTGTTCTGTTCCAAGACGTCCTTCACCTCCGCGTAAAGCCCTGGCTTGATTTTTTGGAGCTTTTGCGTGACATCTTTATGTACCGTAGATTTGCTGATCCCGAATCGCGCGGCGGCATCCCGCACCGTACATTTCTTCAAAATAATATAATCCGCCAACAAAACGCAGCGTTCTTCTCTTTCTTCCCTCATGGTTTTCCTCCCAAGGAACAATTCTGTTCCAGTATATGAGGAAAACCGATGAATATGCGAGGACAGAAAAAACAGCCGCTTTGAAAAACAGCGACTGTTTGGAGATTTGTTGGATGGGAGTTTGCCTGAACAACAAGCCGTTTTTTTACACTTCGAACTGGTAAACCGTGGTGGTATCGTATTTTTCGCCGGGACGGAGTGTGATATCGGTGAAGCCGGGATGATTCACAGCATCGGGCATATGCTGAGTTTCCAGGCAAATCGCGCAGTGCTTGTACTGGGGAACTCCGGTTTTGAAGGGATGGTCGTTCACGTTAATCATATTGGCGGTATAAACCTGTATGCAGGGCTGGTCGGTGATCACGGTCATCTTCCGACCGGATTTGGGATCCCGGAGCGTTGCCCGGACTTTGAACTGTCCATCGTAATTCCGCACGTTGAAGTTGTTGTCGTAGCCGCCGAATTCCTCCAGCATGGGATGATCGGACGCAAATCCACGGGAGAGGGGGGCTTCCTCCGTGAAGTCGTAGGGAGTGCCTGCCGTTTCGATGAAATTACCGTCGGCGATGAGCAGGCTGTCAACGCTGTTGATGTTGTCACAGTCCAGCCAGAGAATGTGATCGTCCACCGGTCCGGAAGCGAATCCTGCCAGATTGAAGTAGGCGTGGTTGGTCATATTGATAACGGTGGTCTTATCTGTCTCCGCCTGGTAGTGGATTGCCAGTCCTCCCGACTTGGTGAGGGTATACGTCACCTGTACCGAAAGGGTTCCGGGGAATCCTTCTTCTCCGTCGGGGCTAATATAAGTGAGAATCAGCGCAGGTTCTTCCTCGCTTCCGCCTTCTGTGACATCCCAAATTTTATCATTGAACCCGGACTTGCCGCCGTGGAGGGTGTGAAGTCCATCGTTCTGGAAGAGTTTGTACTCTTTTCCGTCGAGGGTGAATTTCGCATGACCGATCCGGTTGCACACACGGCCGATGATGGCACCCTGATAACCGGCGCTGCCAAGGTAGCCGTCCAGGCAGTCATAACCGCAGACGACGTCCGCAATGTTGCCGTTTTTATCCGCCACGTATAGATTCTTGATGACACCGCCGTAATTGAGAATGGTTACGGACGTAATGGAGTCGTTTTTCAGCGTGTACGCGTATACGTCAGCACCGGCGGGGAGTTTCCCGAATAACTCTTTCGTAATCATGGCGTATCCTTTCTTAGTCGTCATATCCGTTGGGATTGTTCTTCTGCCATCTCCAGGAGTCGGCGCACATTTCAAGAATCCCGTTTTCGGCACGCCAGCCCAGTTCTTCTTCGGCAAGTGCCGCGCTGGAATAGCAGGTAGCAATATCTCCGGGACGACGATCCTTGATGACATAGGGAATCTTGACACCCGTGGCTTCTTCGAAGTTTTTCACGATGTCCAGAACGCTGTATCCCTTCCCTGTCCCGAGATTGTACAGCTTCAGACCGCAGCCTTCTGCAATTTTGCGGAGCGCACAGACGTGACCCTTTGCCAGATCCACCACGTGGATGTAGTCGCGCACACCGGTGCCGTCGTGGGTATCGTAGTCGTTGCCGAATACGCCCAGCTCCGGACGCTTGCCGACTGCCACTTGAGTGATATAGGGCATGAGATTATTGGGAATTCCGTTGGGGTTTTCCCCGATCCGACCGCTCTTGTGTGCCCCGATGGGGTTGAAGTACCGCAGCAGTACCACGTTCCATTCGGGATCCGCTTTCTGCATATCCGTGAGAATCTGCTCCAGCATGGATTTGGTCCAGCCGTAGGGGTTGGTGCAGTTTCCCTTGGGGCAATCTTCCGTGATGGGAACAAATGCGGGGTTACCATACACCGTCGCGGAGGAGGAGAAGATGATATTCTTGCATCCGTGCTTCTTCATCACGTCCGTGAGGACCAGGGTGCCGGTGATGTTATTGTAATAATATTCCCAGGGCTTTGCGACGGATTCTCCTACCGCCTTCAGACCTGCGAAATGAATGACGGAATCAATGGATTCCTTCTCGAAGATTGCTTCCATTGCTTCTCGGTCGAGAAGATCTGCGAGGTAGAATGTCACCTTTTTGCCGGTGATTTCTTCCACCCGCTCCAGGGATTTTTTGCTGGAATTGCAGAGGTTGTCGCATACAACCACTTCGTAGCCTTCATTCAGAAGTTCAACAACGGTGTGGGAACCGATATATCCTGCGCCGCCTGTTACCAGAACTGCCATCGTGTGTTCGTCCTTTCCCTTAGATTATTTCCAGAGACCGTTCGGATACTCGCCCGCTTCGATCAGAGCGTGAAGTTTTGCAATCACATCCGGCTTGTCTTCTGCGTATGTGACGCCGAACCACTTTGCGGTGGTGGTGAGAACTTTTACGTCGCAGTCACCGCTCTTGATCATCTTGCCAATGGTGTTAGGAAGCAGAGATTCACTCTTGAGAGAAGCTCCGGCTTCCGTTTCAAGGAACAACTGGAAATCCGCTGCCAGACCTTCGAACACCTTGGGAGAGAAGCCCCAGAAATTCATGGAAACAACGGTTTCATTGGGAACGTGCACGGTTTCGCCGTTTTCATCGGTAAAGTATGCGCCGCCTTCTTCCTTGAACAGCTTGGTACGTTCGGTGATCACGTCAAGCATGCCGTTTGCATCCGCGGAGCATACTCCTCTTGCGACACTGCCATTGTCCGTCAGGGTGTTGCCCAGCATATAACCGACCATGCAGTAATGGGGGGCATTTTCGTCGGTGTTGCGGATGAATTCTGCCGCCTTGAAGAACGCATCTCTGCCGTAGAAGTCGTCGGCGTTGATGACAGCGAAGCCATCGTTCAGCACTTCCTTGCCGCACAGAAGAGCGTGGGTGGTTCCCCAGGGCTTTACTCGGTCCGCAGGAATTTTGTCAGCGGGAACACCGGAATCCAGACCCTGGAATACGTATTCGACCTTGATCTTACCTTCGATGCGCTGACCGACGGTTTCCTTAAAAATTTCGTAGTTTTCCTTCTTAATGACGAAAACGATCCGGTCAAAGCCTGCCTGGATGGCGTCGTAAATGGAGAAGTCGATGATAAACTCCCCGTTTTCGGTGAAGGGATCGATTTGCTTAAGACCGCCGTAGCGGGAGCCCATGCCTGCCGCAAGAATGAATAATGTCATATTGAACCTCCTGAAATAACACGATGCTTAAAAATAGCATTGGAATTTGGGAAACCACCGCAGAAATCCTCCTTGGAGACTTACGGAAAGTTTCGAAATCATATCATCATACATTATATACCATTCAACGGGGAAATGCAAGATGAAAAGCGGAAAAAAACATTGAAATTAACATTATTTCTTTTTTGCAACATTCTCGGTGTGTATGAATCGGCAAAGTGCTGAAAATGATACGAAATCCATGAAAAAGGTTATCAAGAATTCCCATTGACAAACACTTGGGAAACGCCTATAATTAAATTGTCTCATATGAGACAGAAAGGAGGGCGTCATGGAAACGATTTCCCATCTTGGAAAACATTTTTTGTTTCGGGGTCTGGATTTGCAGCAGATTGATGCGGAACACCGGATTCTGGAAAGATGCCTGTCCCGCTGCTACCAATCGGGCGAAACCATTTTGTCTGCGGAATGCAGAACGGAAGGACTCTGTCTGATTGTATCGGGAAAGGTAAGAATGGAAACGGCACATCACGGTCATGAAATTGTCCTGCGATATGCGGGAGAGGGGGAAACCTTTGGTGCGGCTTCCCTGTTTTCTGCTTCTGAACACCAAACAAGGGTTACTGCAGAGACGGATGCCGACGTTCTGATTGTGCCGGAAAATCTGATTCGGGAACTGATCGCCAAAATCCCTCCGTGTGCCGAGAATTATCTCGCGTTTCTTTCGGATCGGATTGCGTTTCTCAACCGGAAGATTGCCGCTTTTACGGCGGGATCGGCAGAAGCGCGCCTGGCATTTTACCTGCTCGGGCAGAAAATGGAGAATGGATGCTTTGATTGTCCGGTGTCCATGTCGTCCCTGGCTTCCCAACTTGGAATCGGGTGAGCTTCCCTGTACCGCGCCATTGACGATCTAACCGAAGCGGGACTCATTTCCTATGACAGTGGGTGCTTTATGGTTCCCGACACGAACGCTCTGACAGCATATATGAAATGAAATCATTTCCAAACGGAATGATGATAAATTCATGATCAAGAAGGAGAAAAAACAATGAAAAAATGGATTTCGATTTTACTTGCGATTCTGATGCTCGTAACGACTGCGGCACTCTTTTCCTGTGCAAAAGAGGATGCTGAACAAGGCGGTGAACAGGATGTCGTGCAGCCCGCTGAAAAATTGGATCTCCGGGTATATGCGCTGAAAGGCCCCACCGGCATGGGAATGGCAAAACTCATGGCGGAAAATGAAGCCGGCAATGCCGCACACAATTATACCTTTACCATCGCAGCCTCTCCCGATGAAGTAACGGCAGAGATTATCAAAGGCAACTACGACATCGCAGCACTTCCCACCAACCTGGCGGCAGTGCTCTATAAGAAGACCTCCGGTGCGATCCGTGTCGCCGCTGTCAATACGCTTGGTGTCCTTTACATCGTGGAAAACGGCGATACCATTCAGTCCATCGGCGACTTGAACGGCAAAACCATCTATGCCACCGGACAGGCGTCTACCCCCGAATACGTTCTCAACTATATTCTCGAAGCCAACAAGATTGACTGCGAAGTGACCTACTTTACCGAACATTCCGAACTGGCAACCCAGATGGTGTCTGGTGACGTGACCCTTGGGATGCTTCCCGTTCCCAATGCCACGACGGTTCTCGCGCAAACCCAGTGCAGAGCGGCGCTGAATCTCACCGAAGAGTGGGAAAAGGCGGCTCAGCTTAAAGGAGACAGCGGTGCGCTCTATCAGGGATGCATCATTGTGAATCCCAAGCTGATTGAAGAAAATCCCGATGCGGTTTCCGATTTCCTTGCAGAATATAAGGCGTCCGTCGATTATATCAACGGAAATCCCGATGACGCTTCCGTGATCATCGAAACGTATGGCATCATTCCCAAGGCAGCGATTGCGAAGAAGGCCATTCCCAATGCCAACATCGTGTGCATCACCGGGGACGAAATGGCAGAGGGTCTGATGGGCTTCTACAAGGTGCTCTTCAACTTCAATCCCGCTTCCGTCGGCGGTTCTCTGCCCGGTGAAGATATTTTCTACAAGTAATTCACGGTGAAAAAGATTCTTCGTTTGCTGGCGGTGATGCTGTTCTGGCTTCTCTTGTGGGAGGGACTTGCCTTTCTTGTGGATAAAGAAGTGCTGTTGCCGCCGGCATCGTCCGTTTTGCTCCGGATGTGGGAATTTTTCGGGGACAAATCCTACTATCTCGCAGTCGGCGCTTCCCTTTTCCGGATTCTGCTGGGATTTCTTGCAGGCATCTTGTGTGGGATTCTGTTTGCCCTGCTATCCTTTGCGTGGAGACCCATGGACGATCTGCTGGCGCCCCTGTTTACGGCAATTCGCGCGACTCCGGTGGCATCTTTCATTATTCTGGCGCTTGTCTGGCTGGGACGAAGCATTGTCCCCTCATTCACGGCATTTCTCATGGTGCTTCCCATTGTGTACGGCAGCGTTTTGCGTGGATTCCGTTCGGCGGATCCCCTGCTTTTGGAAGTGACGAAAGTCTATAACATGGGATTCGGAAAGCGGTTTCGCCACCTTTACATTCCCTCGGCGTCTCCCTACTTTCTGAATGCCGTGAAGACCTCGCTGGGACTGGCGTGGAAAGCAGGAGTGGCGGCGGAGGTGCTGTGTACGCTGAGAGACTCCATCGGCGGCAATATTTATGATTCGAAAGTATACCTGGAATCGGTGGATCTTCTGGCGTGGACGTTGACCGTCATTCTTCTGAGCCTTCTGCTTGAATATGGGTTGTCTGCGCTGATTACGAGATGGGGAAATCAACATATCGTCAGGGAGGTGGCATACGATGCAGGTTCCGATTGAACACCTGACAAAATCCTTCGGCGACAAGACCGTACTTGATGACGTATCTCTTACCCTAAAGAAAGGAATCACCATGCTGGAGGGACCTTCCGGGTGCGGGAAAACCACTTTTGGACGGATTCTTACAGGGCTGGAAAAGCAGGACAGCGGGCGATTCACCAAGATTGGCTCGATTTCCTGCCTCTTTCAAGAGCCGCGTCTCTTCCCATGGCTGACCGTTCTCGAAAATCTCACCGCAGCGACAGGTTGTGAAAAGCAATCGGCGATGAAACTGCTCGAGAAATTGGGACTGGAAAACGAACACGCATCATACCCAGGAGAGCTTTCCGGGGGGATGCAGCGTCGTGTTTCTTTGGCTCGCACACTGTTGAAGCCGGCAGAATTCTATCTTTTTGACGAACCCCTCGTGGGACTGGATGCCGCTTTGCGGACTTCTGTGTGTGAGTTGATTCGGGATACCCTGCCCCGTGATTCGGTTGCACTGATTATCACGCACACAGCGGAAGAAGTGAAGGCGGTGGCTGATTTTCGATTGGTTATGAAAGACGGCAAGATTTATGAAACGAAAGAACAGATGGACTGAAAAATCCATCTGTTCTCTTTTATATCGAGGAATCACCTTACTGACAGCCGCATTTTTTATCTCCGTCTCCGGTGAGAAGTCCGGGATTCACGGCACCGGAGGAAAACTCTGCCGTGGGAAACGCCATCTGCCGGAAGAGACAGCAGGGATCCTCCACGGGCGGCAGAACGCACTCTTTTTCGGGAACGCAGTATTCCACACCGCTGATCAGATACTGTGCCGGTCTCTCGATGCGTACAACGGAGAAAAAGCCAAGAGAAACGAGAAGCACTGCCCCGTTCGGTTCGTCCGTCAGATCGCTCGACAGCCCTGCACAGACACAGTCGGGAATCTCGTCAACCGAACAGCAGCAACAGCATTTGCAGGATTTGTGGGGCTCGGCAATCTTGGTGTTCAGAATAATGGGATCCACCGTTTCAAGAATTGCGACGGGGAGTGAAGAGGCGGGATTGACCCGACCTGAGCTGCATCCGCAGAATCCGGAATGGGAGAGTTCGCTCTTAAACACGTTGACATTTCCCTCACCGCCGAACAGAATGACTTTCTTCTCTACGACCGCGACACCTTCAAACTCCTGAATATTGCCGGGACCGATACACGCTTCAAAGATGATTTTTACATATATTTTAATGAACAGTTGATAGAATCCGCGATTGAACGGGACGTGGTCGATGTCAATGCAAGCCCAAACAACTTTGGCGCATTTGGCGCGAACGGCGTTTGTTCTCTCGATAATCTCCTGACCGCATCCGGTGAGATAGACTCGGACGTCTTCAAAACAATCTTTATCGCGGCAGGAGTCCAGTACACGGTAAGTGTCGATGCAGATCATGTCCCTGTCTCTCGCGCACTGCCCGCCGCTATTTCTGTATTCAGCCATTTTCGTATCCATGCCTTTCCTTTGAATTGACAGACTTTGACGAGCACATAAGACAATGTGCGTCTAATGGCTCTCACTAACATGGTATGCGAAGAAGGAGGATTTTGACAGTACGAAAAAGAAGATCTGCCAGTTTTTTGACCGGCAGATCGCTTTTAATGATGTTGCAATTTCTTAGTCAAGGAACTTCTTGACGGTTTCGGATGCTTCCTCGAGTGCGAGGGAGGACGTAATTACGCAGTTGATATCATTGTTTGCGAGAAGCTGTTCCACTTCCTGGAGGAAGATGTCGAAGCTGTCCATATTGTTCTGGCAGATTTTCAGAGCGGAGTCAATGAAAATATCCGTCACGTCATGGTTGCTTGCAAG
>JAZSQX010000030.1:0-5888 GCA_045538235.1 Eubacteriales bacterium | reverse complement strand
GGGAAGGACTGATAAAAAACGGCACCGGCGGGTGGGGGATCGCCCCTCGGACTGCCATCGGACAGCGGAAAACAGGGGAAATCCTCTTTCTCGTCATCGACGGCAGACAGCCGGACTGGAGCATCGGATGTGATCTGGACGTATTGCAGAACGTAATGCTGGAAGAAGGGGCAGAAAACGCCGCCATGCTGGACGGGGGGAGTTCCACCGTGATGGTATACGGCGGGGAGTACGTCAATCGTCCCAGCCTGGGTCATGAGCGGTGGATCAACAATTGCTTTGTGGTGATGCCGTGCGATTCTACCACGCCACACCGGTGTATCACGAAACCCCGTCCGTCGTATCGGAAGCTGCCGTTGTCCTTGCGGAAGGCTCCCCGGATTCGCTGACGGAAGAGGAGATCGCCTTCATCGAATCTCAAGGATATCGGGTGAGAGTGGAGTAAAAACGATTCGAGAAATCAGAATTTCACAGAAGGGATGTGATGACATGAAATTGACGTATAAAGCACAGATGATCGTTGCTGTTGGCATGATTATTTTGACCAATATCCTGACAGAAATGTTGGATTTTTGGATTTACAGAAGTGCTGGTTTTGTGATCTGTGGTCTGTTGTGGGTGATTCATCCTGTTCTGCCAAACGGCGCGGAAGTATCCAAAAGGACTCTGTTATGGGTAAGGATTGCGGGGGGCATTTTAATCCTGATCGGTGTTTTTACAAGAGTGCATCCCTAATTCCAATACATCCAACAGAAAAGAGCGGAAGAAGAATCCTCCGCTCTTGTTTTTTCGGAAAAAACAAAAAAGCTAGTGATGGGATTTGAACCCATGACCTGCTGATTACGAATCAGCTGCTCTACCCCTGAGCCACACTAGCATACTGTCCAAACTCTGACAGCTTGTACATTATACAATAAAAAAAGCCGTTTGTCAAGTATCCGAGAAAAGTTTTTTGTCTTTTCACGAAAAATCACGGCAAACGGGCGGAAAAATAGAGAAAGGACTGCCGCAGGCGAGAATTGCCGTCCCAGCAGTCCTTTTGCGTATGAAATTATTCTTCCGTCTTTTCTTCTTCCGCGCAGAACGTGCATTCTTCTGCGAAGGTATCAGCAGCTTCCTCCGCTTCTTCCGCGGGTTCTTCCACTTCGATTTCTTCTTCCACTACGGGCTTTTCCTGCTTCGCGCCGCAGAAAGAGCAGAAGAGCGCGTTTTCGTCAATTTCCTTGCCGCAGGTGGGGCATTCCGATACCTTGCGGAGCTTTGCCAGAAGCTTTTTGTATTCGGCAATGTCTGCGTGATACTTGTCAGCCTTCAGAATTTCGGCAGCGATGTCAGCGGTGTAATCCTCGCCGTTCCGCTCTGCCTCGTAAAAGAGACGGCCGATTTGTTCGTAGGTGGCAGAGAGCTTGCCCTCCAGGGATTTGATGTTCACATTGTACTTGGCAATGTTCTTCAGTTCTTCGGTTTTCTTTGCTGCTTTTTCCGCTGCGCTCGATGCGCTACGCTTGAAATCATCAAAAAATGCCATGTTGGTTTCCTTTCGTATTGATCAGATTTGTCAGCACCGGTCTCGGTGGCTTGCATTGGACTGCCGATGGACAGTCGATGTGTACAATTCTATTATACACAATGGGAGGCGAATTGTCAAATTAAAATCGCATTAAAATGTAAAAATACCTTCTCATTTTCTGAATTTTTCTGCCAGAAGGTTTTGTGGGGTATATTTTTCTCGAAATGGCAGAAACTAAAGCCGTAAGAAGAAAGCAGGAAGGAGACAATTTCCATGAACGGAAAACTGTATCAGCGATATGCCAAGGGACGGGCAAAGAAATCCCCTCTGGCGAAGGACTGCCTGGGAGCATTTCTCGTGGGCGGGGTGATCTGCACGCTGGGAGAAGCCCTTCGGCAGTTGTATGAGGCGGCCGGAATGACCCAGGAAAATGCCGGAACCCTTACGTCGGTGACGCTGGTGTTTTTGGCGGCACTTCTCACGGGAATCGGGGTATTCGACAACATTGCCAAATTCAGCGGGGGAGGAACCCTCGTTCCCATCACGGGATTTGCCAATGCCGTCACCGCCGCCGCCATCGACAACAAAAGCGAAGGATTTATTATGGGCGTGGGGGCGAAAATTTTCACCATTGCCGGCCCCGTGATTCTCTACGGAACCGCGGCGGGAACCCTGTACGGCGTCATCTACTGGCTGCTTGAGCGATTCTGACAAAGATATTCAGCCAATACGGAGCGGTTTGAGCCACATCAAAAGGAACCGATAGCACAAAAACTCCTTTGTAGTTATTTTACTACATGGGAGTTTTTTTGTCACTGTCCGTTTTTGCTGGATCTGTTCCGGGCTTCTTCCCGTTTTTCTGTCGAGATTCTCCCTTTACGATATGGCGTGACCGTACCAGTAGCCTTCTGCGGGGGCGGTAATGACAATGGCATCGGGGGAGGAGCGGGCGATCAACTCCTTGGCGGCGGGGTACTTCCGCTTGTCCACCGCGCAGATCAGGACAGTCTTGTCTGCCCCCGTATATGCTCCGGTTCCCGACAGCTTTGTTACCCCATGTTCTTCCGCAAGACGGGCGGGAAGGGGACTGTTGCTTTGATCGATAATGATGATCAGCTTGGCACGCATTCCGCCGTACAGTACCCAGTTGAAGATCTGGGAGCTGACGAACAGGGCAATACCGCTGTAAAGGGTGATTTCCATATTCCGATACACCAGACAGGTGAGAAAGACAATGGTGGAGTCCACGATCAGAAAAATCGCGCCGGATTTGATGTAGGGCAGTTTTTTCTCAATCAGCCGTACCACGATGTCCGTTCCTCCCGTGGTAGCTTCGCCGCGGAACACAACGCCAAGACCCGATCCCACCAAGAGCCCCCCTGCCAGGGAATTGCAAAGAAGATCGGATGTCATCGGATTGGGAAACAGAATTTCGAGTACCGAAATCATGAGAGAGGAAATGGTTGTCGCGTAAATGGTTCCGAAGAAGAATTTTCCGCCGAAAACGATTGTTCCGATCACCAGAAGAGGGAGATTGAGCAGAAATACAATCACACCGTTGTTCCATGTGGGAAAAAAGTGTGTGAGAAGGATGGAGATACCCGAGATTCCCCCTGCATTAAGCTCTGTGGGAGCCAGAAAAAGGGTGAAGCCGATGGCGTACAGAAGACAGCCGAAGGAGATCACGGCATATTGCTTGAAGTATGGCTTGAATCGGTTCATGATCATGTTCCTCTGTTTGTTTGATCTTTCGGATGGGATGCCGGTGCAGTATTCCCAATACAGTGTTGACTGTATGGAAGAAGATATTCCATCTGGGCACAAAACGCCTCTATTATATCACAGGAACAGAGGAGGAACAAGAGAAGAAATCACGAAAAAACTTGACAATATCACAATGGAGAAGTATAATTAAGGTAAAGCAAAGCAGGAACGGGCGAGAACGGGCAGAGAAAGGAAATCGGCATGGAAAAAAGAAAAACGGTAGGCTTTTTTGACTCCGGCGTGGGGGGGATTTCCGTGATGGCGTACGCCAGACAGAGAATGAAGAATACGGATTTTCTCTACTACGCGGATACGAAGCACGTGCCCTACGGAACCAAAACCCGGGAGGAGATTGTGGCGTACGCCGACGAAGCGGTGGGACACCTGGTTCAGCGCGGCGCAGATGGCATTGTGGTCGCCTGCAATACCGCCACCAGCATGGCCATCGAGGTGCTCCGGGAAAAATATTCCGTGCCCATCATCGGCATGGAGCCTGCCGTAAAGCCAGCCTGTGAAAAGTACCCCGACGGATCCATCCTCGTGTGCGCTACCCCGGTGACCATCGGAGGGGAAAAGCTGCGGGTGCTGGTGGAGCAGGTGTGCCACGGGGGAGATCTGCCCCATCTGGCGCCCTTGCCGGAATTGGTTCTCTATGCCGAACAGGGTATTTTTGATCGGGAGATCGTCAGCGGCTACCTGCGCCGAGTCCTTCCCACCGAAAAACACTACGATGCGGTTGTCCTTGGCTGCACGCACTTCACGTACTTCCGGGAGAATTTCGCGGATGTGCTGGGGAATGTGGCAATCATCGACGGCACGGAAGGAACCGTGAGCCAACTGATCCGCCTGCTGGGGCATTCCGAAGTCGGGGGAGACGACGGCAGCACGACGTATTTTGCCTCCGGGGAAGAGGTAACGGATCCCGACACGCTCGCATTCTACCACACGCTGGAAAAGCGCGCTCTGGGGCAGTGAGGGAGATGAGATTTTTATGAACAAAATAAAGTGGGGCTCAACTTGAAAATCAGAAAAAGAGCGTATGGCGATGCCAATGTGGTGGGAAAGCGTGTAGAGCATCTTCGAAAGGCGAAAGGGATATCCCAGAAGGATTTTATTTCCAAAATGCAGACAATGGGCTGTGATATCAATCCTACCAGCTATTCCAAATGGGAAGGACAGGTGCGGATTGCCACGGATAAGGAAATCTACGTGATCGCTAAAATACTGAACATCTCCGTGGACGATCTGTATCAGAATGCGGACTGATTATAGTATCGTTCCGCGAATAGAAAAACGGGCTATCGCAAATCGGGAGTTTTCCCGGAGCGGCAGCCCATTTTTAATTCATTCGATTTTACCCATTTTTCAGCATCTCGCAGACCAGATCCCACAAGCGGGAGAGGGAGGAGACGGAAAGCACCTCATCCGGCGAGTGGAGATTGCGAATGTCGGGACCGATGGAGACGATGTCCATGTCCGGAATCCGTCCCTTCAAAAGCCCGCATTCCAGCCCTGCGTGGATGCCAATGATCCTGGCGTCGGTACCGGAAAGCGCCTTGTAGGATGCGAGATACAAGGCCTGCATGGGGGAACCCAGGGTGTGATCCCATCCCGGATAACGGCTGGTGTGCTCGGCCTCAGCTCCGGCGAGCATGGCAGCAGCGGCAACGCGGTTTTCCATATCGTCCAGCCGCGATTCCACGGAGGAACGGGAGGACACTACGATTTCGCATCCTCCCTCACAGGAACGAATCACAGCCAGATTGGAGGAGGTTTCCACCAGCCCCGGTACGCTCCGGCTCATTCCGTGTACCCCGTTCGGCAGGGTGCGGAGAAGGGCAATCAGCTCCATGGAGCGGCGGGGAGATCGGAAGGAGCTCAGAGCCACCGGAGCGATGATTACCTCGAAGGCTCCGTCTTCCCCCACCAGCTCAGCCCGAATGGCGTCGGTTTCTTGCTTCACCGCGCGGCGGAAGGCTTTTTCGTCCGATACAGCCAGCCAAGCGGTGCATTCTCTGGGAATGGCGTTGTCCCGGTTGCCTCCTTCCACAGCGGTGAGGGAGATTTCCGTGTGAGCAGATGCGGCAAAGAGAATCCGTCCCATAGCGGACAGGGCACCGATTCGTCCCAGATGAATGTCTTCTCCCGAGTGACCGCCGGCCAGCCCCTTGATGTACACGCAAAGATGGGTGTCGCCGCAGGGAGCCGCATCGTCGTAGGGGAAATGGATCCGGGAACGAACGCCGCCTGCACAGGAAACGGTGGCTTCGCCCTCACCGGCAGAGTCCAGATTGATCATCCGGCGGGAGCGGAGCACGGTGGGATCGAACTGCCGCATTCCTCCCAGCCCCACTTCCTCGTCGGTGGTGAACAGGCACTCCAGCGCCGGGTGGGGAACGTCGGATTCCAGCAGTGCCAGCATAATGGCGACAGCGACTCCGTTGTCTGCTCCCAGCGTGGTGCCGTTTGCCCGGAGCAGATCCCCCTCCAGCACCAACTCAATGGGATCGGTGAGAAAATCGTGCACAACCCCCGCATTCGCCTCGCAGACCATGTCCAAGTCGGAGGCCAAGCGGTCTTAGGAAGACAATGACTAGACCCACCTCCTTGGCTC
>JAZSQX010000246.1:0-2258 GCA_045538235.1 Eubacteriales bacterium | reverse complement strand
TAAGACCGCTTGGCCTCCGACTTTACCGCACATCCGCACGGCACAGGAATCAACTCACGGCTAAGATATCGGGCATTGCAACCTTCCAAATTGGTGACGCGAGGGTCAGAGCGCAGTTTCGTATCCAGTTGATCGTGCCCTGCATCCACCGCATACACGTGAGCGGCTCCGTTCTGGAGAAGACAATCCGTAAATCCCCCCGTGGAGGCACCGATGTCCGCGCAGATCATTCCGGTCATATCCAATTTGCATCGCCGGAGAATGGCTTCCAGTTTCATACCGCCCCGTCCTACGTAGGAATGGATTTCTCCCGTGATTTGAACGTCAAACCCTTCCTCCACAGAGAATGCGGCTTTGGTAACCGTTCTGCCGTTCACTGTCACGCATCCGTGTTCAATCAGCGCGGCGGCACGGTTCCGACTGGTCGTGAGTCCCGATTCGAAGAGATAGCGATCCAGCCTCATTTGTTTCGGGAAAGGAGCCACACCGCCAGATCGCACAGGAGATCACTGTTTTCGTAATCCGCCAGCGCTTCCAGCGACAGGTGTGACAGTTGCTCTTCCTCCGCCTCCGCATCCTTCAGATCAAAGAAGGCGAGGATGGTCTTTTTGTTGTTCTTTTCATCGCTTCCCACGGTTTTGCCGAGAGTCGCGGTATCGCTTTTTACGTCGAGAATATCGTCGTGGATCTGGAACGCCAGCCCCACGGATTCCGCGTACAGGCTGATGTTTTCCGTCTCCCGCAGTGTGGGTGTATCACAGGCGGCGTAATAGCCAAGAAGGCAGGCGGCACGAATCAGCGCCCCCGTTTTCATCAGATAAATCCGGCGGAGATCGAAGTATTCCTCTACCTCATTGGCAAGATCGAGAGTCTGACCGCCTACCATGCCCACTGCCCCCGCTTCTCTGGCAAGCTGACCGACGGCAAAACGCACCGCCTGATGAGAAGCATAACGATTGGAGGCGCAGAGTTCAAACGCCAGGGTCAGAAGCGCATCCCCGGCGAGGAGGGCTTCCGCTTCCCCAAACTGGACGTGACAGGAGGGCTTCCCCCGTCTCAGATCGTCGTCGTCCATGCAGGGGAGATCGTCGTGAATCAAGGAATACGCATGAATGCATTCCAGTGCACAGGCAAAGGGCATTGCCGCCTCTTCCCGCCCACCGAACAGCCGACAGAATTCCAGCACCAGGAAAGCGCGAATCCGTTTGCCGCCGCCAAGCGTGGAGTACCGCATGGCATCCGCCACCACAGTATTCCCCGTATATTCCGTTGAGAGGTAGGATTTGAGGGCTTCTTCCACCTTAGCGGCAGCATCTTTCAGTCTCTCTTCCACGGCAGAAGCACCGCCCGGTGTGCGATAGTATTCGTTTCCGTTCATCGTCCTATCTCCATTTACTGCATATCCGTTTCCACCAGGGTTCCATCTCCGGCGGACGTGAGAATTTTCACTTTCTGTTCGGCGGTGTCCAGTCTGGCATTGCACAGCTTGACCAGCGCCACCCCTTCTTCAAACAAGGAGAGGGACTGATCGAGAGGGGCGTTCCCTCCCTCCAGCATCCGCACAATCTCCTCAAGCCGTGCGATTGCCACTTCAAAGGTCATTTCTTTCTGATCCATAAACGTCACTCCGTTATATTCTGATGTTCTTCCGGTTCCCCGTCCCGCAGAATCCGTTCTACGGTACAGAGGGCTTCGCCGCCGATGGTTTTGAAGGATATCTCATCCCCTACCGTTACGTCCTCGATGGTCTTCACCAGCCGCCCGTCTTCTTTATAAACGGCGCTGTACCCTCTTCCGATGACGGACAAGGGATTGAGGGCGCTGAGCTGTGCCGCTTCTTTGGCGAGTTCGGCTTTATTTACCTGCAATTGTCGATCTTCTGCGCGGAGCAGTCGGTCGTAGAGAAGTCCCGCCGCCATGCGCTTGTCATCGATGAAGTTCATGGGGTTCGTCATTGCCCGGGATGCGGACAGCGCGCTCAGCTTTTCCCGATGTTTGCTCAGCATGGCACCGATGATATTGGCTTCCCTGACAATGATGTTGGAAATCTTCCGTTTCAGTTCTTCCGTATCGGGTACAGCAATCTCTGCGGCGGCAGAAGGGGTGGGTGCCCGGCGATCCGCCACAAAATCGCAGATGGTGAAGTCCGTCTCGTGTCCCACAGCGGAAATCACGGGAATCCCCGATGCGGCAATCGCCCGCGCTAACCCTTCGTGGTTGAATGCCCAAAGATCTTCAATGGATCCGCCGCCTCTCCC
>JAZSQX010000229.1:0-4619 GCA_045538235.1 Eubacteriales bacterium | reverse complement strand
AAGTCGGAGGCCAAGCGGTCTTAGGAAGACAATGACTCGACCCAACTCCTTGGCACACAGAACGACATGGCTACGATCCGACTTCGTGGCGAGGCGGTAACGGCACTACAGAACTATCTCAACCGCATCTCCGACGTGTACACGAATATTCCGAAGATCACCGTGGACGGCATTTACGGAACGGGAACGGCGGAGGCGGTGCGGGTGTATCAAAGCATTTTCGGACTGGAGGAAACCGGGGTGACGGGATCCGTTACCTGGGATTCCATTGCCAACACCTACCGTACCATCGTCGACGGCGCTTACGGGTCGGCGGGACAGTACGGGGGCATGATACCGTGAGGTGACGATGATATACGATCTGACAAACAAACGAACCCGCGTGGAAAATCTTCAGCGGATGCTCCGCTATCTTTCCTTTGCCAATGACGAGCCCCGTTACCGAGTGAACGTCAGCGGAATTTACGACGAGGCAACGGAGGGAGCGGTGCGTCTGATCCAGCGGGAACACCGACTACCCGTCACGGGCGTGGTGGATCTGGCGACGTGGAATGCGGTGCTGGGGGAGTATCTGGCAGCGGCGGACGAGGGCGGCGAAATTCTTCTGCGGATCACGGTTCCTACGGGAACGGTGGCGGGAGAACGGAGTGAGAACACCGCCATTCTGCAGATTCTTCTGGATTCTCTCGGCGGAACCTACGGCTTTGATCCCGTGCCGCTGACGGGGATTTACGATGAAGCAACGGAGGCGGCGGTGCGGATCTTCCGGCGGGCGCTGGGCATTCCCGAGGAGGGCGGTGCGGAACGCGTGGTCTGGCGGCGGCTGGCGGAGGAATACAACCTACGACTCGTACAATAGGGGAAAACAGACGGGGCTGGGGCTTTCCGGATATCGTGGGGAGCGTCAGCCCATTTTGGCACTTTTCCAGACATTCGGAAAAATCAAAAACGCCAAAATAATGCGAAAACGTGAGAAAAAACGAGAAAATATCGTGCTAATTTCATCTCTTTCGGTTTCAGAAACAAAAATTGACTTTCCTTGACTTTGACCTTGTCTGACTTTCGTGTTATAATAAAGGCACAATGAAAGGTCAAAGAAAGTCAAAGACGTTTTTTGGGCAGAAAGAAGGACGAAAACCATGATATTATCGGATCATATTGCGAGACTCATCGAAGAGATGCTGGAGGAAGGCGGGGGAAGTGCGGAAGTCAGACGGAACGATCTGGCGGCACGTCTCGGATGCGTTCCCAGCCAGATCAACTACGTGATCACCTCCCGTTTCACACCGGAGCGGGGGTATGTGATCGAAAGCAGACGGGGCGGCGGCGGATACATTCGGATTGTGCGTGCCCGCATGACGAAGGACGAATACCTGATGCACTTTTTCCAGGCGGTGGGGACATCCCTCACGGAAAAGGACGCGAAGGTGTATCTCCGCAATCTCATGGAGCAGGGATTCCTCACCGAACGGGAGGCAGCCATTGCGGCACAGACCATGCTCCAGTCAGCGCTGGAAAAATGTCCCCCCGAGCGGCGGGATGCGGTACGGGCGGATTTGATGCGCCACGTGCTGATGCTGTTTATGATGTAACGAAAACGACGAAAAACGGAGGATGGAATCATGCTGTGTGAAAAGTGCAAAAAGAACGAAGCCACGTTTTACTATCACGAAAACGTGAACGGAAATGAGAAGACGTACAAGCTCTGTCAAAACTGTGCGGATGCGATGACAAAGGCCGGGCAGATTGGTTCTTTCAGTACGGAACAATATTTTTCTGCCTCCCCTCTGGGGAAAAGCCTCTTTGGGGAATCCCTCACGTCCCTTCTGTTCGGTGGCAGCGAAGGAAAGGTTCGAGCAGTATCGGAGAAAGCCTGCGGTGGGTGCGGCATGACTCTCCGGGAATTTGCCAGAGAAGGCATGGCGGGATGCCCCCGTTGTTATGAGGATTTTGCCGCAGAACTGGAATCCACCATCCGTCGGGTGCAGGGAAAGAGTACCCACACGGGACGCACCCCTGCCGGTCTGAAGGAGAAACAGGATCTGCAAAAGAAAATTGCCGAATTGACGGCGGAGCAGAAACGGGCAGTGGCGGACGAGGATTACGAGCGTGCGGCACAGATCCGGGATGAACTGAAGAAAATGAAAGAAGACGCGGAATGACGGCGGGAAGGGAGAAGACGATGATGTGGTATCAAACAGTGGGACAGGACGGGGATGTAGCCGTCAGCGCGCGGGTCAGACTGGCGCGGAATCTGGCGGGATTTCCGTTCCCCGGTAAGATGACGAAGGAACAAAACGAAGAGCTTCTCACGAAAATTCGCGGGGCATTTGCCGGAAAAGAGGGCTGGGAGGTGGTGGAGATGGCATCACTGTCCTCGGCGGAGCGGCTGGCACTGGCGGAGGGGCATCTGGTCAGCCGATCCTTTGCGCAAGAGGAAGCGCCCTCCCTCTTGATCCGGAATGTGAGCCGGTCGGTATATATCATGGCGCCGGAGGAGGATCATCTTCGGATCCAGTGCATCACGGCGGGGACGGATCTGCGCGGTGCGGCGGAGGCGGTGCTGGAAGCGGAACGGCTGCTGGACGAAGCCCTTCCTCTGGCATACAGCGAACGGTACGGGTATCTCACCCATTGCCCCTCCAATCTGGGAACGGGGATGCGGGCGTCGGTGATGCTCCATCTTCCTGCCTGCACAGGAGCGGGCTTGATCCGGGAACTGGCGTTCCGTCTGGGGAGCATGGGACTCACCATTCGCGGGGCGGACGGGGAAGGCTCGGCGGCATCGGCGTATCGGTATCAGATTTCCAATCAGGTGACGCTGGGAATCCACGAAGAGGAAATCCTCGAAACACTCATCCGGGTAGTGGGACAGATCATGGAACAGGAACGAAAACTGCGGGAGCGGATGACCTCCGAAGCCCGGGAGGATCTGAAAGAAAAAGTTCTCCGAACCTACGGCATTCTCCTATATGCTTCCCGACTCACATCGGCGGAAATCGTGACCATGTATTCCGATCTCCGTCTGGCGGCAGCCATGGGGCTCATCCGCATTCCCACCCATCTTCTGGACGAGATGTACGTCCGGAGTATGCCTGCCACCGTGTCGTCTGCGGGATCCGGCATCCTCACTCCTGCCGAGCGGGATCGTGCCAGAGCCGCCGCCGTGAGGGAAATACTGGGGATGACGGGAATGAAGTCCCTCTGACGTATAAGGGCGGGACAGAAACGGTATACTGAACCGAAGGAAACACATATTATTATGGAAGAAAACTGTCGGGAGACAGCGTGATTCACAGCAAAGGAGCGTGAAGAATTTGAACATCGGATTTACGAAAAAAGCACAGAATGCCCTGAACCGTTCTCTGGCGTATGCCTGCGAAATGGGACACAACTGCGTGGGGAGCGAGCATCTTCTCCTGGGACTCTTGTCGGAAAACGACGGCATTGCATCTCGGGTGCTGGAGGAGCGGGGCATCACGTATGATAAAACCAGACAAATTGTGGAATCCGGCGAGGGCGTGGGAGCGAAAACCGAGCTGACCTCTGCGGACATTACCCCTCGCACCAAACGGATCATTGAATCCTCTGCCGCCATTGCGGTGGGCATGGGACACGGGTACATCGGGACGGAGCATCTGCTTCTCGCTATCTGCGATGAGGGGGAATGCTTTGCTCTCCGTGCGATCACCGAGCAGGGCGCTTCCCCGGCAGAGATCAAGAAAAATATTTTGTCCTATTTCGGCGGTGGAGAAGGGGGAGAAGCGGGCGGCAAGCAGAAAAAGCGGCTGGATGACATCAAGGATGCGCCCACTCTCAGCCAGTACGGACGGAATCTCTGCAAAATGGCGAAGGAAGGGAAGATGGATCCCATCATCGGGCGGGACAACGAAACCGCTCGCGTGATCCAGATCCTGTCCCGGCGTCAGAAGAACAATCCCTGCCTCATCGGAGAACCCGGCGTGGGGAAAACGGCGGTGGTGGAAGGTCTTGCCCAGCGGATTGTGGAAGGAAGCGTTCCCGACACCCTCCGGGACAAGATCATCGTGACTCTGGATCTCTCCGCCATGATTGCGGGAGCCAAGTACCGGGGCGAATTTGAAGAGCGGATGAAGAACGTGATGGAAGAGGTGCGGAGTGCGCCGAACATCATCCTTTTCATTGACGAAATTCACACCATCATCGGGGCAGGCGGTGCAGAAGGCGCGGTGGATGCCGCCAATATCATCAAGCCGGCTCTTGCCCGGGGCGAGATGCAGGTCATCGGTGCCACCACCATTGACGAATACCGCCGCCATATCGAGAAGGATGCCGCTTTGGAACGGCGATTCCAGTCCGTGATGGTGGGCGAACCCACACCGGAAGAGGCGGAACAGATTTTACGCGGGCTCCGGGACAAGTACGAAGCCCATCACAAGCTGAAAATTTCCGACGAGGCCAAGTCGGATCGTAGCCATGTCGTTCTGTGAGCCAAGGAGTTGGGTCTAGTCATTGTCTTCCTAAGACCGCTTGGCCTCCGACTTGTGGGCGAACCCACACCGGAAGAGGCGGAACAGATTTTACGCGGGCTCCGGGACAAGTACGAAGCCCATCACAAGCTGAAAATTTCCGACGAGGCC
>JAZSQX010000284.1:0-3240 GCA_045538235.1 Eubacteriales bacterium | reverse complement strand
GTCTTCCTAAGACCGCTTGGCCTCCGACTTATCCACGCTTCCTGTTCCTGTGGCGAAACCCATGAGGTTTGGATTCGGCTGTTTGTCGAGGGGGATGACTATCAGCGCCCTGCCGAAGAGGATCCCCTCACGCTTTTCCTTGCCAGTAAGAGTGGGGAGGACGTCCGTCATTCAGACGTGGGAATTCCGGTACTGAAAGAGAGTATTATCGAAGAATACCACCCCGAACTGGCATCGAAGAAATAATCTACACGACATACGTTTACCGCACGTGGGAAAAACCTGCGTGCGGGTTTCTTTTTGCGCGAAAAATATTTTCCCGACCTCTCATATTGCGACAGAATTTTCCCGCCCCATGCGCTATAATACTCACGAACACAAAAGAAAAGGACGGCGTACAACATGACGGAATGTGAAACCATCAAAAGCATCTCATCGGGCAAGACCCTCACTGTGTTTTTAGAGGGCGACGTGGATCACCACAACGCACGGCAGATTCGAAGCCGGATTGATACCAAAGTATACATCCAGCGCCCGGACGAGCTGGTACTGGACTTGTCCCGGGTGAATTTCATGGACAGTTCCGGACTCGGGCTGATTCTCGGGCGGTACACCAAGGCGGTGGAGTTAGGGATTCGCTTTAAGGTGGCAAATCCCACGCCCCAGATCCGGCGGATTCTGGATCTGGCAGGTACCGAACGGCTGATCAAAATCGAAAATACACCCCCCGTAAAGCGGGCGTTCTATTGAGGAGGCGCACATGGCGAAAGCAAACGTGATGAACGAAATCCGATGCAGTTTTCCCTCTCTTTCCGCAAACGAAGCCTTTGCCCGGTCCGTGGCGGCTTCCTTCTGCGCCCAGATGAACCCCACTTTTGACGAATTGTCGGACATCAAATGCGCGGTATCCGAGGCGGTGACCAATGCCATCGTCCACGGCTACCGGGAGGCCATCGGGGAGGTGCAGATGATTCTGAAAATCACCGAGGGACGGGTGCTCCACGTGGAGGTGCGGGACAAGGGATGCGGCATTTCCGACGTAGAGGAAGCGATGCGTCCCCTTTTCACCACCGACCCCGAAAACGAACGAAGCGGCATGGGATTCACCATTATTGAAAATTTCATGGATACCCTCCGGGTGGTATCCGCACCGGGGAAAGGCACGAAGGTGGTCATGACCAAAAAGCTCTCCCTTCTGCCGCGGATGAAAGATTGACTCACTCCTACATAACGAAGTTCGCCGGATGGCGGCACGAAGATCCTCTCTCAAAAGAAGAGGCGTTTTGTGTGCGCAAAGGGGGCGGGGAGGGGTAACAATGGCACAGAATGAAAACACATACAACGAAATGATGGAAATGCTGGAGGCGTACGCGGCGGGGGACACCTCCCTGGAAGAGAAGCTCATGGAGAAAAACAGCGGGCTGGTGAACAGCATTGCCTGCCGATTCCGGGGACGTGGGACGGATTTTGAGGATCTGGTGCAGATTGGCTCCATTGGACTCCTGAAAGCCATCCGCAGTTTTGACGTCAGCCGGGGTTTTGCCTTTTCCACCTACGCCGTGCCGCTCATCATTGGGGAAATCCGGCGGTTTCTGCGGGACGACGGGGTCATCAAGGTGAGTCGGATCCAGAAACGAACCGGCGCCGCCCTGATGCACGAGCGGGAACGGTATCTGGCGGAGCACGGGGTGGAGCCACGGCTGGAGGAGTTGGCGGAGGCGCTGAATCTGTCCGTGGAAGAGGCGGCCATGGCACTGGATTCCACCTCCCCTGTGCGTTCCCTGTCAGAGGTGATCGGCGAGGACGATTTTGCCCTCGAGGACGTGATCCCTTCGCCGGACGACGGACTGGGAAAGATGCTGGAGCGGGTGGCGCTGAACGAGAGCATCAGCCGACTGCCGCCGCTTTGGCGAAAGATTATTCTCCTGCGGTATTTCCGGGATTATTCCCAGCAGCAGACGGCGGATGCCCTGGGACTGACCCAGGTGAAGATTTCCCGGGAAGAAAAGAAGATTTTCACGGAGCTCCGAGCGCAACTGGTGTGAGAAAAAGGCTGTCGCATTTCTGGAATTGCTTCCAGCGTGCGTCAGCCCATTTTTTTATTTCCCAAACAGGGATCCGAGATAGTAGAGATCCGTTCCGAACCGCACGGCTTCGTAGTAGTAGCCGTCGATGACAAATTCCGTTTCGGAGATCACATCGATTTGAAAATTCCCATCTGTGGTAACAAAGCAGACGGTGTAAAGGGCAGTCTCCGTATCATCCGCCTTTTTCCGGAGTGCGCGGATTCCTTCAAACTGCATCCGCATCGTGTCCATGTCCACGCCATCCGTCAGGGTGACCATGTCATTGGATTGTACGTCCCCCACAACAATGGAGGTAATATAGGGATATTGGGTGGTGATGTCGATCAGGGGCGGGAGCAGGTCGTCAAAATCGTGTATCACGGCGGACGAGCATCCGGAGAGACAGAGGAGTGCCAGGAGAAGTATCAGACAGTGGAAAAGCGTGTGTTTCATAGCCACCTCGTAAAATGGATCATTCTGACTTCATTATACCCGATTTCCAGGGAGATTGCAACAGAACAGAGAGATTTTTGTAAAAAACATTTCATTCCGGCGGGAAATGTGGTATAATAAATAGAAAACAAAAATCCCGGAAAAGGAACGGAAGCAATCTTATGAAAAAATTTCTCATCCTTGACGGCAACAGTATTGTCAACCGCGCGTTTTACGGTGTCCGTCCTCTGTCCACAAAGGCGGGGCTTCCCACCAATGCCGTTTTCGGTTTTCTCAATATCATCAAACGACATCTGGATACGCTGAAGCCGGACTATATTGCCTGCGCCTTCGACGTGCCCAAACCCACGTTCCGCCATGAAGCCTATGCGGAATACAAGGGAACCAGAAAGGGAATGCCGGAGGAACTCAGAGCGCAGATGCCCTATGCCAAGCGGGCGGTGGAGGCTCTCGGATTTCTCGTGATCGAATGCCCCGGCTTTGAGGCGGACGACGTCATTGGCACCTCGGCGAAGATGGCGGAGGAGCGGGGCATTGAAGCCTACATCCTCACCGGAGACCGAGACTCGCTCCAACTGATCTCTCCCACCACCACGGTGATCCTCACCCGGAACAAGGAGGACGTGTACTTTGACGAGCATCTGTTCCGGGCGGAATACGGCATCAGCCCGAAGCAGTTCATCGATGTCAAAGCCCTCATGGGGGATTCCTCGGACAACAT
>JAZSQX010000270.1:0-6369 GCA_045538235.1 Eubacteriales bacterium | reverse complement strand
GGACAGCGGCAGATCTACGGGAATGATGTAGGGACTCACATCGTCGGGCTTATCCTCCACAGCAAGGGAGAGCACGTCTCCACGCTTGAGCTGATACCGCACCGTGACCCATTTTCCGTTCACTAAAATGCCGCTTTCGGAAAACTTCAGTTTCTTGATCAGATTCACCGAGAATCCCAGATCGTTTTTGAGAACCTCACGGATTAGTTTTCCCTCGTAGTTGTTTTCTATGAGAATGTCCACGCCGCTTACTCCTCAAGGGTACGCCAATAACTGTAAAAGGCAATGATGGTGCGCTCTTCCCCGCCCCGTTCCATATCGTGAGCGGTAATCACCACACCCTCCAGGGAAAGAAGCTCCCAGGCGTACAGATCGTCGATTTTGGTACGCAGCACAATGTCCTGGCTGGCGTACACGATCAACTCGTCGTCTTTTTTGATAATGGAGCCGCTTTTGGCAATCACTTCTTCAATTCCATCAATCCGTTCCGTAACGCATTTCAATGCTCTGCCGTTCAAATATTCCGCCAGATCCCGTTTGTATCGTTTACTGTTGATGTTTTTGCTCTTCGTCCAATGCTTTGTGCGCTTCAACATATATTCACCGTATTTTCCGTCTGTTTTTTGTTATTATATCCGAAAGTAATTATTTTGCTAAAAAACTATTGCAATTCTTACCCCCACAAGGTATTATTAAGCAAACCCAGTGTTAGGATTCCCAGGGAAATCCAGAGGCCGAAGAGGGGACATTCCCGCTCCATGACCGATGGGTCTCTATGAATTATAACACAAAAGCGTCTCCGTGTGTAGGGGATTTTGAAAATTTTTTACATTCTTATTAAAATCTTCAGCACACAAAGAGAAAATCTGCTTCCTCTGATTCTCAGAGTGTCACCATTGCCATCCGGCAAAATTCAGGGAAAGGGATGTGACTCGTATGCTTCCACTCGACCATCTGACCAAGGCCGCCGAATCCGCATTGACCGCTAAGGGTCTTTCGCTGGACAATATGACGGTCACCATCCGCATGGATCTGGACTTTGAGGGGAACTTCGGCGAATCGTGGCTTGTTTACGAAAAAGACACCAAGACGATTCACCGCCTCCTTGCAGACCCGGACTCCATTCCGAAAATGAAGGCACATGGGAACTACGACGATTTCGGAAAGCTCCCCGACGCGGAGAAAGTCAACTACTACGACTGCTTCACGCTGGAATACCACTCCGACCTCACCGTGGATACCTGTATGTCCTCCAACCGACTTCTCACTCTGAAGCACACCACCCCACGTCCGATCATCGACGAAGGCCTCGAAAAAGAGGAAAAGGACAAAATTTTTGAAGAATGGAACAAGGACAGCACCACGGAGATCCAGGGCTTCTGCACCAATGCCCGAAGGCAAAAGCTGTTCGCGTTCTGCGAAATCCTGGACCACCTATTAAAAGGGACGGATGTCACGGAGAACGATCAGATTTTTGAGCAGTTCAACGCCAAATGTCCCAAGTGCGGTACGGTGTACGAAAACCAGTACCGCCGCATCTGCAAGCACTGCCAGAAGAAGGGTGCCATCATCAAGCGGCTCCTTGAATTTCTCGTGCCCTACAAGATGTTCACCATCACCGTTCTTCTCTGTATGCTGGCAACCTCCTGCATTCACCTGATCAACCCCATCATCAGCAACAAGATCCTCATTGACGATGTCATTGACCCCGCCGGCAAGTGGCACAACCTCCCCATGCTCTTCACCATCCTCACGGTGATTCTCCTGATTGCGCTGGTTTCTCTGGGAATCAGCATCATTCAGAACTGTGCCAACGCAAAACTCTCCAACCGGATGGCAAACACCATGAAGCAGCGGGTGTTTGACTCCATCCTCACGCTCTCCCTCTCCTATTTCAACAAGCATTCCAGCGGTCAGCTTATCAACCGCGTCAACTACGATGCCGACCGAATCCGCGCCTTCTACATCGACGGGATTCCGAACTTCGTCATCAATATGCTCAACTTCATCGGTCTGACCTTCTTCCTGTTCTACCTGAACTGGAAAATGACCCTGATCGTGTTCATCCCCGTTCCGATCATCATCCTCATCTTCCGCGTCATGCTTCCGAAGCTGTGGATGATGTACTCCCAGCAGTGGAGAAGCTCCCATTCTCTCAACTCCATGCTGGGTGACTCCCTCAACGGGATCCGCGTGGTGAAGGCATTCTCCAAAGAAGCCGAGGAAACCAACCGCTTCTACGGCTATTCTGAGAGACTGTATGACTCCAATCTGAAGCTCAATGTCACCTCTCTCACCATCTTCCCCGTGGTTGGTCTTCTGATCGGTCTGTCCTCCACCATGATCTGGGGATACGGCGGCTTGTCCGTTATGGGCGAACATATGACGTATGGGGAATTCTCCACTTACCTCAGTTACATCGGCATGATTTTCAGCCCCCTGCAGTTCTTCTCCACCTTTACCAACCAGGTGACGGACACCATCAACTCGGCACAGCGTATGTTTGACGTTCTCGACATGGTGCCGGAGATCATGGACTCCCCGGATGCGGAAGAAAAGCCCGAATTCTCGGGGGATATCGAATTCAAGAACGTCTCCTTCCACTACAATCCCAACCGTCCCATTCTGAAGGACGTGAACATCAAGATTCACGCCGGTGACAACATCGGTCTGGTGGGACACACGGGTAGCGGCAAAAGTACCATTGTCAATCTGATCACCCGGATGTATGATCCCATTTCCGGTCAGATTCTCATCGACGGCATGGATCTCAAAAAGATCAAAATGTCCTCCATCCGTCAGAACGTGGCAATCGTTTCCCAGGAAATCTTCCTGTTCCGGGGCACCATCGCGGACAATATCCGCTACGCCCGGCCTGACGCCACCATGGAAGAGGTCATCGCCGCCGCCAAGGCAGCCAATGCCCACGACTTCATCGTCCGTCTCCCCGAAGGATACGAAACGGAAGTCGGTTCCGGCAGCCGCTCGCTCTCCGGCGGTGAACGGCAGCGAGTTTCCATCGCCCGTGCCCTGCTCCTCTCCCCGTCCATTCTGATTCTGGACGAGGCGACGGCAGCCATGGATACGGAAACGGAACGCCTCATCAGCGACGCTCTTGCCAAGCTGGTTAAGGGTCGCACCTGCATCACCATTGCACACCGTCTCTCCACCCTCAAAGACTGCAACTACCTCTTCGTGATCGAAAACGGAGAAATCGCCGAAGAAGGTCCGCCGGAAGAGCTTCTTGCCCGCGGCGGCGTCTACTACAAGCTGTTTACACTCCAGAGCGAGGCGATGAAGAAAGTCCTCGCGGGAATGTAATCCCCACACTGGCTGCATAAGGAGGATCGTATGGAATCCAAGGAAAAAACCGCGGTAAAAGCCGCTGAAACGGAAACCACCGAAAAGAAGGAACAGGAAACCAAAACGGAAAACACCCCTGCTCCCGAGAAAAAAGAAGTCAAAAAGTCCGATGAGAAAAAGCGGACTGCCGAAGAAAAAGAAGAAGAGGCACTCGATGCCGAAGAAGGCGAGGAAGAGGAAGAGGTCAACACCGATGAGCTGTTCAAGCGCAGAGAATCCATCAACCTCACTCCCGAAAACGCCACGTTCTCTCCCTCCGTGGGCGGACTCATTTCCCTGAAGGTCATCAACGCAGAGGGCGTGGAGGAAACCTTTGAGCGCGTGGTCATCCGCCGCTCCTTCCCCATCTCCTCTCCCAATGAATTTCTGTCCGTCCGAGAGCCCGATACCCGTGCCAAGGGTCGTGGGGCGGAAATCGGCATGATTCGCTCTCTCGACATCTTCGACAAAGCCACCGTGGATCTGATCAATGCGGAGCTGGCGGTACGCTACTTCACCCCCATTATCCAGCGCATCACCTCTGCCAAAGAAAAGTTCGGCTACAACTACTGGGAAGCGGAAACCACCGCCGGCAAGATCTCCTTCGTCCTCACCAACCCCTTCTACAACATCCGGGTGCTGGAGGACGGACGAGTCTACATTTTTGACATCGACGGCAACTGCTTCCTCATCCCCGATCCCACAAAACTGGATCGCCAGAGCTTTAAGTACATCGAGATCTACCTCTGATCTCCCGCTGCTCCGACGCTGAAACAATTTGAACAAGCCGGTTTTTCCGGCTGAGGGTGATTATTATGAAATTAATGTACGATTTGCCCGAAGCGGATCTTCGTGCCTACGAGGCCCAGTCCGAGCCGGGTGAAGTAAGGATGTACGTCATCCCGTTCAATATTCTGAACGATCAATTCGTGGATGGGTGGACCGTGGTTACCGACCGTCGGATTTACTGCATCCTGGACGGTGCCGTTCTGAGCTCCTACGATCTGGAACGGTGTACCGTATTCTCCAACGAAGTCCTTTACGGGAATTGCGCGTTCTATGCGGTCATCGACGGGCAGACCACCATGATCTGCCGCTTCCTCAGTTCCCGAAACCTGCCCCGCTATTCCGTACTGGTGCAGGCGTGTGAGGATCTGGCGAACAAGCGCAGAGAAAGCCGGGCGCCCGGTGACCCCGTGGTCAACGATACCCAAGAACGCTTCTGTTCCAAATGCAACCGCCCCTACATTGCGGGCACCACCATCTGCCCCTTCTGCCGCAACACCAAGGAAGTCTATATGAAGCTATGGGGACTCACCAAGGGGCTGCGGTTCATGCTGTTCTTCCCCCTCATTGTGGCGTTTATCACCATGGGAATTAACTTTGCCCTGCCCGCTATTCAGAAGGTCGCCGTCAACGATTACATCACCAACGAAGCCATCCGTCCGGTGGAATCCCTCGGCGACACCAATATGCGGGTGTTCATCGCCATCTTCTTCGCTATCATCGCGCTGGAGCTGGTTCGCCGTGCCCTCGAAGTGATTCAGAGCCGGCTGTCCGCCATCTCGGGCAATAAGTTCACCCTCTTGATGCGGACCCTGCTCTACGAGAAGATCTCCACCCTGTCCATCGCCTCCATCTCCCGCCGGGGGACTGGTGACCTGATGGGACGGATTACCGGGGACGTAAACGTGGTACAGGGCTTCGTCACGGGTCAGCTTCCCAGCCTGTTCACCATGCTGACATCCTTCGTTGTGGCGCTGATTCTGCTTTTGATCATCAACCCCGTCATGAGCCTCTTCGTGTTCGTGCCCATCCCTCTGGTGGTATATCTGGTCTACAAATTCTGGGATACCATTCAGATGCGGAACCGCCGGGCATGGAAGCTGGGTCATCACGTGAACCTCTTCCTGCAGGACATTTTCAACGGGATCCGCGTGGTCAAGGCCTTCGGTAACGAGGACAGAGAAATCGCCACCTTCCACAAGCGCACCGATGCCGCCGCTAAGCAGAATGAAAGCAACGCGTTGCTCTTCGACACAGTCTTCCCCCTGCTTGCCTTCCTGGTTCGGATCGGCTCCTATCTGATTCTCTTCTACGGAAACTACCTTCTCTTCAAGGGCGAGATGCAGTTCGGCGACCTTCACCAGTTCAACAGCTACGCCGGCTTGATCTATGGGCCTCTTCTCTGGATCACGGGTATTCCTCGGAACATCTCCGCCTCCCTGACCTCTCTCGGTAAGGTGCTGGAAATTCTGGAGGAACAGCCCGAGGTTTCCGACATCGGTCTCCCCATCGACATTGCCATCGAGGGCGATATCGAGATCAAGGACGTGACCTTCGGCTACGACACCTACAACCCTGTGCTTGAGAACATCTCCGTGGACATCAAGAAGGGCGAGATGATCGGTATCGTGGGACACTCCGGCTCGGGAAAAACCACGCTGATCAACCTGCTGATGCGTTTGTATGACGTCACCTCCGGTGAAATCCTCATCGACGGCGTCAACATCAAAGATATTTCCCAGAATGCCCTCCGTTCTCAGATCGGCGTGGTACTGCAGGAAACCCACCTGTTCTCCGGCTCCATCCGGGACAACATCAAGTACGCCAAGCCTCTGGCCTCCGATGAAGAAGTGGTTGCCGCCGCCAAGATGGCCAACGCCCACGACTTTATCGTAAACCTGCCGGAAGGCTATAACACCATGGTCGGGGAAAAGGGTTACTCCCTGTCCGGCGGGGAACGGCAGCGTGTGGCCATCGCCCGTGCGCTGATTCACAACCCGCGGATTCTGATTCTGGACGAAGCCACCGCCGCTCTGGACACCGAAACCGAAAAGCTGATCCAGGATGCGCTGAACAAGCTGTCCCAGAACCGTACCACCTTCGCCATCGCCCATCGTCTGTCCACCCTGCGCAACGCCGACCGGCTGATCGTACTGGACAAGGGTCAGATGGTAGAATGCGGCACACACCAGGAACTGCTGGATCTGAAGGGATTCTACTGGAAACTGGTTATGGCACAGC
>JAZSQX010000142.1:0-2147 GCA_045538235.1 Eubacteriales bacterium | reverse complement strand
ATCATCAAGGAAGGCGTACCCGTTCTCTTCGGGGAAGGGGATGCCGAAGCGGAAGCCGTCATCCGGCGTAACGCGGAACAAAAGAATGCCCCGTACCGGAGAACGGATTTTTCCCGCATTCACAGTGTGGAATCCGACCTTGACGGAACGCGGTTTATTTTCGGGGAGCTTCCCGTGTTCATCCGGCTTCACGGGCTCTACCAGACTCGCAATACCGCTACGGTGCTGACTGCGGTGGAGATGCTCAGAGAACAAGGCGTTGTCATTCCGGAAATCGCCGTAAATCAAGGTCTGGCGGAAGCAAAATGGAGTGCCAGGTTTGAGGTGCTGTCAAAAGACCCGTTGATCCTCTACGACGGCGCGCACAATCCCCAGGGAATCCGCGGTGCTGTGGAGAACATCCGCCACTATCTCAGCCCGTTGACGGATGACGGACGGGTGGGACTTCTCATGGGCGTCATGGCAGACAAAGCCCACCGGGAGATGATCGAGCTTCTCGCACCTCTCGCATCCACGGTATTTACCGTAACGCCTCCCAACGAACGTTCCCTTTCCTCAGACGGCGTACGGGAGGAGTTTGCTGAGTGCGGCGTGACGGCGGTTGCCTACGATCTGCTGGAAGACGGTGTCCGAGCCGCTGCAGAATGGGCGGAAAAAGAAAAGAGACCCCTTGTTTGCCTGGGATCTCTCTATATGTATGCGGACGTGAAGAAGGCAGTCCATGCCTCTCTTGCGTTGCGATAACCAAAGGAGAAGGTTATGAAGAAAGTCCGATGGATCAGCGGAATGCTTTTGTGCTGTGTCCTGTTTTCCTCCTGCGGGCTGATGGATCGGCTTGGGTTTGATACCTACGATTACATGAGCGAAGCGGTAGTTCTGACCCATGGAACAGACGGAACAACGGCAGAAATGCTGAAGGAACTTCTCGAGGTTCTGGTGCTGGACTCCACCAAGCTGACCACGTTCGAGAAAATGAGCGACGCCATTCCTGCCTATCGGGATGCCGTGTTGAGTTATATGCTCAACCGGGAATATGCCAAGTATTCGGGGAACACCGCGCTGATTGAAAAAGCCGCAAAAGCATATCCGGAGTATCATATCACACAAATTGTGCCGGAGAAAGAGTTTGAAACGACCATGTACCGTTGTTTTGGCGGTAACGTCATGATCAATCACAAGGATGGGAGCCGATTCAAATATCTCTCAAAGGTTGGGGCGTATATCTCCCCCGTGAATACCGAAACCGGCAATTTCCACGTGGAAATCAACGATATCGGGGAAACGCCCAAGACCTACCGCGTCCGATTCACGGTGGTAGGGGAGAATATCGTTTCCGACGAATATTTTGCCCTCGTCATCAAGCGGGACGACAACACCCACTACATAAAGAAACTGCTGTACAGCCGGGACATTCCGGGCTGATTTCAGGAACCGAAGAGCATCGTTCGAATGGAGCGGTGCTTTTTCAAATACAGGGTTAGCGCGGTGCCAAGGATTCCGCAGGCGATGATCTCCCCAAGGGAAACCGTCAGAACGAAGTAGAGAAGAAGATCCCACGTGCCGATCCCGGAGACGATCAGCACCACGGGAATGATGGTGCCGTTGGCAACGATCGTCGGAATGGGTGCCAGAAACACATTTTTGCGGAGAAAATAAGCAATCAGCGCCCCAAGGAAGGTGGCAAGGGTTCCGAACACGATGTCGTAAATGGTGCCGCCAAGGAGGATATTGGAGAGCAGGCACCCTACCGTCACACCGGGAACGGCGGCAAAGGTGAAGACGGGTAGAATGCAGAGCATTTCCGAAAGACGAACCTGAATCGCACCGGAAGCCAGCCCAAGAGCTCCGGAAATCATCGTAAGAACCACGTAGATGGCGGCAAGGATACCGGCACGGGCGAGAAATTGTACATTATGTTTTTTCATGATAAAAATCCCTTTCCGGGACAAAAAACTGCCGCAACGAAAAGACGTTCGGCAGTCTGTCCGTAGTTTTGATTTTGGTGAGGATGGTCACGAACTCACCGTTATTTTTTTGCGAATTTCGATTGGAATCAGTTCTTCAGCGACTGCATGGGAGCGGGAATCCGTCCGCCGCGGCTGATGAATTTTTCGGAACTGCGGTCGTTGTGGAGCTTCATGATGGGC
>JAZSQX010000105.1:0-2119 GCA_045538235.1 Eubacteriales bacterium | reverse complement strand
ATTCTTCCGGGAAGAAGGACAGGGTAAGGGGGGCGTTCTGTTCCGTGAAGCCGAAGGTGTGGCGACCCGGACGGATGAACACGAATGCCACGGGCTTGTTCCAGAGAATGCCTACGCCGCCCCAACTGGCGGTCATGGTGTTGTAGTCTTCTCCACCGGTCAGGGAATCACTGGGATTTGCGGAAGTGACCAGCATCCAGTCCTTTCCGATGAGGGAGAAGGGGTTGTCGCGGAGTGCTTCGGGGGAGATGGGAGTGAATGTTGCCATAGTGCCTCCTGATCAGAAATTGGAGCCGTTCCAGCCCCAGCGGGATACTTCCTCGTACTTCACGTAGATCCGATCGGCGGGAATGCCGCAGGTTTTCGTGAGGAGATCGGTGAGACCGGCGGTCATTTTATCGTAGGACTGGGTGGTCTGACTTCCAAAAATGGCGATGTCCACGAACATACAGGGGGCATCACTTCCGGCGAAGTACATATTGCAGTTGCCCGTGAAGTTCAGCATGAGCCAATTCTCGGTTTTGCCGGGGAAGCTGTCGGCGAGGACTGCCGCGATTTTGGATTTCAAGAGATCGGTGGTGTCTTTGGTGAGGGAGACGTTGGTTTTGAGATCAATATAAGGCATAATGGATCCTTTCTGCGTAGAATACGCTTTAGTATATGGGAATTTTTGTTGTTCTATGTATCATAGCACCGAACGGGAATTCTGTCAAGAAAAACCGCCGCACCATCCGGGGTGGAAGATGCGGCAGTCGAGGTTGTCGAAATTATTTCATTCTGACAGCGGCCTTTGCCTTAGCGGCGATAGCCTGTGCGTCCAGATGATAATGGGAGAGCAGTTCCTTGGCGGGACCACTGCGTCCGAATTCGTCGTTGATACCAACCCGGAGAACGGGAGTGGGTCTCTTCATTGCGAGGCATTCGCAGACAGCGGAACCGAGACCGCCGATGATGGAGTGCTCTTCGCAGGTAACAACCGCGCCGCAGCGAGCTGCTTCTGCCAGAACCATGCCTTCGTCCAGGGGCTTGATGGTGGAGATGTTGATCACGGAAGCGGTGATGCCTTCGCTTTCCAGAATCTGACGTGCTGCCAGAGCCTGTTCCACTTCGATACCGGTTGCGATGATGGCAACGTCGTTACCGCCAGCCAGTCTCACACCGCGGCCGATCTTGAAGGTGTAGGAATCGTCGAAGATGGTTTCCACAGCCATTCTGCCGAAACGGAGGTATACGGGACCCACGTGTTCGATGGCAGCCTTTACAGCCAGACGAGCTTCTACCGCGTCAGCGGGGTTCAGGATGATCATACCGGGGATGGTGCGCATGAGAGCCAGGTCTTCGTTGCACTGGTGGGTCGCACCGTCTTCGCCAACGGTGATGCCGGCGTGAGTGGCACCGATCTTCACGTTGTTGTGAGGATAACCGATGGAGTTGCGGATCTGTTCAAAGCTCCGACCTGCCGCGAACATGGCGAAGGAGGAGGCGAAGGGGATCTTACCGCAGAGGGAAAGACCGGTTGCAACGCCAATCATGTTGTTTTCTGCGATACCGCAGTCGAAGAAACGATCGGGGAATGCCTTCTTGAAGGTACCGGTCTTGGTAGCAGCCGCCAGGTCAGCGTCCAGAACTACCAGATTTTCATAGATTGCACCAAATTCCGCGAGGGCTTTGCCGTAAGCTTCACGGGTCGCAATTTTTTCAGCCATTTTATGTAATTCCTTTCAGTTTGTAAGAATGTTTGGAAATGCGGGGGCGATTATCGTTCGCCGAGATCCTTCATTGCGATCTCGTACTGTTCGTCGTTGGGAGCAGCGCCGTGCCATGCCACGTTGTTTTCCATGAAGGAAACGCCCTTGCCCTTGGTGCTGTGAGAGATGATCACAGTGGGCTTGTCGGTGCATGCCTTTGCTGCCTTGTACGCTGCTTCGATGGAATCGAAATCATGCGCGTCGCATTCCACTACATTCCAGCCGAAAGCTGCGAACTTGGTGTCGTAGGGAGTGGGGTTCATAACGTCCTGAATGGCGCCGTCGATCTGGAGACCGTTGAAGTCAACCAGCCAGCAGAGATTGGACAGAGCGTGGTGCCCGGCAAACATAGCGGCTTCCCAAACCTGACC
>JAZSQX010000074.1:0-4135 GCA_045538235.1 Eubacteriales bacterium | reverse complement strand
TGGAGCTTGCCGGTCAGTTCCACATTGACAATTTTCGGGTAGGTAATATAGTAAGCACCGCCGCCCATGGCAACCGCCACATCCAGACCACCTGCCCCAACGGCGAGCATCCCAATGCCGCCGCCGGTGGGAGTATGCCTGTCGGAGCCGATCAGGGTCTTGCCGGGGACACCGAAGCGTCCCAGATGCACCTGATGGCAGATGCCGTTGCCGGGCCGGGAGTAGTAAATCCCGTGTTTTTTTGCCACGGAAGCGATGAAACGGTGATCGTCCGCGTTTTCAAAACCGGACTGCAAGGTATTGTGATCGATATACGCCACGCTTCGTTCCGTTCTCACCTGATCGATGCCCATGGATTCAAATTCAATGTACGCCATGGTGCCCGTTGCATCCTGTGTCAACGTCTGGTCGATGCGAATGCCGATCTCGTTCCCTTTCTTGAATTCCCCGTCCACATGATGGTTGGACAGAATTTTTTCTGCTAATGTAAGTCCCATGCTAACCTCCGCAAAATGAATCAAATCTCTTTCGAAATTTCATTTTCTATGTAATATACCTTTTTATTATATCGTATTTTCGCAATTTTGTCAATATGAAATTGCATAGCGGCGTCAAAAAGGCTTTCCTCCGCTGCCCGCTCCAAACGAAAAAACTCCCTCCGCCCAATGCAAAATCGGGAGAAGAGGGAGTTCGTTCGTTGTCGTTTTAAGCCGCTTTGGGAGCCGCTTTTTTGCTTTCCAGATACTGCCAGCCCAGGGACAGCGCCACCAGACCCACGCCAATGAGGTCGGTCACAGCACCGGGATACACCAGCAGAAGTCCGCCCACCGCGCACAGAATCCGCTGGATCCAGTTCATGTGGGTGAATACGTAGCCTTCGAGAGCGGAAGAAATTCCGAAGATGCCGACCAGCGAGGTAATGCCGATCAGAATCACCTGCAGAGGACCGGACACGTCGATGAGAAGCATCGCAGGGTTTAGCGCAAAGACATACGGCACGATGAAAGCGGCAATCGCCAGCTTGGTTGCCTGAAGGGCCGTCTTCATGGGATTTGCCTGTCCGATTGCCGCACCCGCATATGCCGCCAGCGCAACAGGGGGAGTCAGGTCAGCCACGATACCGAAGTAGAATACGAAGAAGTGAGCCGCCAGCATGGGAACGCCCATACGGATGAGAATCGGGGCACAAGTTGCCGCCATGATGCAATAGTTTGCCGTGGTGGGAACGCCCATCCCGAGGACGATACAACAGATCATGGTGAGGAACAGGGCAATGATTACCTGACTGCCTGCCAGCGTCACGATACCGTTGATGATGATGTTGGCAAGACCCGTGGTGGTGATGGTGCCGCCGATGATACCGGCAATGGCACACGCTGCGGCTACGGAGATGGTACCCTGTCCGCCCGCCGCCAGTGCTTCGAGGAATTTCTTTGGAGTGAGGCGGTTGTCTTTATTGAGGAGACTCACGACGATTGCCGCAACGATGGAGATGGCGGCGGAGGTCTGAATGGTCTTGGTGTTGGAGGTAACGAGATAAATCAGCACACCAAGGGGGATGAGAAGGTAGATCTTCTTGATCAAGTTCTTCCACTTGGGAAGCTGATCCTTCGGAATCCCCTTGAGTCCCAGTTTCTTCGCTTCCAGATGAACGGCAATAAAGATACCGGCGAAGTACAAGAGTGCAGGCAGAACCGCTTTCCCAATGATATTGCTGTAAGGCACGTTGATGTAATCCGCCATCAGGAATGCCGCCGCACCCATGATGGGAGGCATGATCTGACCGCCCGTGGAGGCTGCTGCTTCTGCCGCTGCGGCAAATTCCGCTTTATAACCCGTTTTCTTCATGAGAGGAATGGTGATGGAGCCGCTTCCCACCGTATTCGCCACGGAAGAACCGGACACCATGCCTTCCAGTGCACTTGCCACAACGGCAACCTTAGCGGGACCGCCGGAGAAGCCTCCCACCACTGCGTTGGAAGCCTGAATGAAGAAATCGGCAATGCCCGTCCGTTCCAGGAAGGCACCGAAAATGATGAACACGACGATGAATTTCGAGCAGGTGTTGATGGGAGTGGAAAGAATGCCTTCCTTGGAGTAGAAGAGCGTCCGAACCAGGTAGTTCAGTCTGCCCGAGAACGTGGGATTGGCAAGCCCCACGGTCAGGGCATACACAATAAAGCACAGTGCAACGATCAGGATCGGCAAGCCAACGCTCCGGCGGCAAACCTCCGCCACGGCGAGAATCCCGATGATCCCGATGATGATCTGATAGGTTTCAAATTTACTGCCCTGCTGGATGATGGTGAGGGCGTTGGCGGTGAAGTACAGGAACGATGCCGTTCCCACGACCATGATGACAATATCATACCACGGAATGTAGTTGACCTTCTGCACGCCCTTCTTTGCGGGGAACACCAGATAGCCCATAAAAACAATGCAGGCAACGAAAGAGGTGAGGCGGTATTCCTCCAGCCAGACGGCAAACAGGGTGACGTAAATGCAGAACAGGGAGAATGCCGCCAGAATGCTATTCACAATCCACTTGGGAGCACCTTCCCAGATCCGCACGTTGGATTCCCGGTCATATTTTTTCATGACCGCATCCAGATCGGCGGGCTCCTGAGTTTCCACTTTTTTCTTATGTAGCAATGACATATTTTGTCTCCTTCGAGAGATATTGACCGGACAGGAAACGGGACTGCGGCTCTGAACCACAGCCCCGTTCCAATCCATAGATTACGATGCTTTGTCGTTCTCCGGGAAGTTCCGGAGGAGGGGAAATTATTCGGTTACGACGTCAACGCCCTTTTCAGCGAAGTATTTCGCAGCACCCTTGTGGAAGGGAGCGGTCATACCGGAGGTAGCGTTTTCGATGCTGAGTTCCTTACCCTTTGCATTTTCAGCGCCAATTGCTTCTGCATTGTCAAAGATTGCCTTGGTCAGTTCGTAAACTGCTTCTTCGTCCGCGTCGGCAGAAACGATAAGAGTAGCCTTGACGGTAACGGTCTTTACAGCCTCGGTCTGTCCGGGATAGGTTTCAGCAGGAATTTCGTATTCCGTGTAGTAGGGGCAGTTTGCCATGATAGCGGCAGCGATGTCACCGTCAATGGGAACGAGATAAGCCGCAGTGGTAGTAGCCAGTTCGGTGATAGCGGGAGTGGGAGCACCGGCAACGATGAACGCTGCGTCAATCTTGCCGTCCTTCAGAGCTTCCGTGCTGTCGCCGAAGCTCTGGTACTGTGCGTTGATGTCCTGTTCGGTCAGACCTGCTGCTGCCAGCACGTCGATTGCGTTGAAGTAAACGCCGGAACCGGGTGCACCGATGGAAACGCTCTTGCCCTCCAGATCGGCAACACTCTTGATGTTGGGATCCATGGTTACGAGCTGAACGGCTTCTGCATACAGACCACCTACAACGCGGAAGGTCTTCACAGCACCGTCACTTGCGAAGGAATTGGTGCCGTTCCAAGCGTAAGCCATAACGTCGGACTGAACGGTACCGAGCTGATAGTCGCCGATGTCGATACCCTGAATGTTTGCCTTGGAGCCGTCGGTGGATACAACGTTTACTGCGATGCCGGCGTTATTCTTGATGTACTGACCGAGAACGCCGCCAAATGCATAATACGTACCGGTAGTACCGCCGGTACCCATGGTCATAGTGGTTGCTGCACCGCAGGATGCAAAGCACAGAAGTGCTGCCAGAATGAGGGTAAATGCCGCAAGAAGTCTCTTCTTCATTTGGAAATCCTCCGATAAAGTTATTTTTTCAGCGAAGCATTCTTTCGCTTTGGGTGATGCTATGATAAATTATACAGCATTTCATCTCTTTTTGCAATAGGTGACAGACAAAAAATAAATAATTTTTGAAGAAAAATTCATTTTTCTTTCGCCATTCCGTGAAAAATCTTCGTTTTCGGGTCTTTTCTGACTGCACGGGCAGGATTCCCTGCATTTTCAAATTTTCTCCATGCAAAGCAAGAAAAAATGCCCCCGTTCTGGATAAAATCGCTCCCAAAAGGCAAAAATAACGATAGCAACTATCCGGAGGTATCTCTATGAATCACGAATCCGCCGCACACCCTCTCCGCACCATACCGCATCCGCCCATCCCCCTCCTCGCCCTCCTCCC
>JAZSQX010000028.1:0-6206 GCA_045538235.1 Eubacteriales bacterium | reverse complement strand
GCAGGAGAACGTCGTTTGTACGGCAAAAACTGCCCGTCTGCTTCCGTTCTCCCACGGTGGATTCTCGTCCGGCCTTTCCACGGCAAAACAAAAAACCGAATCCTTTTGGATTCGGCATTTTGTTTTGGGATGGGGGAAGGTGGATTCGAACCACCGAAGGCGGTGCCAGCAGATTTACAGTCTGTCCCCTTTGGCCACTCGGGAATTCCCCCTTATTCCGTTGGGTTGTTATCGCAGGCCCCACTGCGTCAAGCTGGTGAACGGAGTCGAACCATCAACCTGCTGATTACAAATCAGCTGCTCTGCCATTGAGCCACACCAGCAAATTACACAATTCGTACATTCCGTTTTTGTCGATTTTACCCGACTCACCCGAGAACGATGTTATTATACCACATCCCATCTCGTTTGTCAATACTTTTTTCGAATTTTTTTCGCTTTTCTTCGGTTTTCTCTGCCATTCTTTTTTCACGCAAAAAGGGAAATCCGTCCCCGGACTTCCCCCATCTCGTTTTTCAGAGCTCTTGCACCAATTTCTTAAAATACCGTCCCCGCTGGGCGAAGTTTTCGAAGCGGTCGAAGGATGCGGATGCCGGGGAAAGAATCACCGTATCCCCCGCCGACGCCACTTCTGCCGCTTTCTTCACGGCTTCTTCGAATACCCCTTCTTCGATGACCCGGAAGCCCGCCGCCTTCTTCGATTCCCACAAGGGATGTGCTTCCATGGCTTCCCGGATTCGCTTACCCGTGTCCCCCGTCAGGACTGCCGTATGGACGGACGATGCAAACACCGCCTCTGCCAGCGGCTCATAGGGGATGTGCTTATCGTACCCGCCCGCAATCAGCACCACGGGGCGATCCGCCAGAGCCGACAATGCCGCCGCAGTCCGGGTGGGGGAGGAGTCAATGGGGCCGTTGATGAACGTGACTCCGTTCACCTCCCGCACGAATTCCAGCCGATGCTCCACGCCTCCGAAGGTGCGCGCCACTTTCCGGATTCGCTCCTCCGTGGTCATGCCATGGGTCACGGCGATGGCGGTCATGTAGTTCGCCACGTTGTGGAGTCCCGGCAGTTTGATCTCCCGGCGGGCAAGAATCGTCCGGATGCCCTCGCCCGGGTAGAACGTGCGGATTTCGTCGTTTTCCAGCCACACCGCGCTGTCGTCCTCCCGCAGAACCCCCGCCGGAATGGGCTGCAGGGAGAAATACGTCACCGGGATGGAGAGATCCTTCCCCATCTCCCGGGTCACGTCGTTGTCGTAATTGAGCACCGCACGCTTGGCATGGCGGAGAATCCGTCTCTTTGCCTCGATGTATTCGTCCATCCCCGTGTGCCAGTTCAGGTGATTGGGCGTGACGTTGGTGATCGCCGCCGCCTCCACGGGTGCGTCCACCGTCATCAGCTGGAAGGAGGACAGCTCCACCGCCACGGCATCGTTCTCCGTGATCATGGGATAGCGGTACAGAAGGGGATCGCCGATATTGCCGCCCAGGTACACCTGCCCCTTCGGCTGAAGCATGAGGGAGGTGAGGGTGGTGGTGGTGGTCTTTCCGTCGCTTCCCGTGATGGCGTAGACGGGACAGGGGCAAAGGGAGAGGAACAACTCCATCTCCGACGTGAGAACGCTTCCCCCCTCCACGGCGCGGGTAAGTTCAGGCAGATCGGGGCGCATTCCGGGGGAACGGAAAATCACATCCTCCGTGAGATTCCGGAGATATTCCTCCCCCCGGATGTACACCGCGCCCGCCGCCGTCAGAGAGACTTCCCGTTCATCGGGCACCTCCACGGTTTTCTGATCCCGGATGGTGAGTCCCTTCGCACAGGACAGGGCGGCATCCGCTACGGAAAGATTGGACACCCCGGCACCGAGCAGTGCCACGGTTTTGTTTTGGAACAGGTTTTCAAAATTCGGCTTCATAAGAACCCCCGAAAGCGTAATAGTGAATCTCATAAATAGGATATGCTGATACCGGATGGGAGGTTGACTCCCCCGTCCTTGATTCTTCCCCAAATTCCAAGCTCCGCATATACTGTCATTGAAATTTCAGCATAGCTGACTAAACGCAGTCGGCTCCGCCCATACTAATGTCACAGAGTACCGGACAAGGGAAAGGAATGAAAGAACAAATGACCATCAAGCGTGGAGACATTTATTATGCGGATCTCAGTCCCGTTGTGGGGAGTGAACAGGGCGGAGTCCGTCCCGTTCTCATCGTACAGAACGACGTGGGAAACAAGTACAGTCCCACCGTCATTGCCGCCGCCATCACCTCACGGCTGGGAAAAACCAAACTGCCCACACATATCGACATATATGCCGATCGGGTCGGACTCCAGAAGGATTCGGTCGTGCTTCTGGAACAGGTACGTACCATCGACAAACAGCGGCTTGGCGAAAAAATGGGTCATCTGGATGACGAAACCATGAACGCCGTCAACGCCGCCATCACCATCTCCCTCGGTCTCCGGACGGAGGGGTGATGTTGGGGGTGTGATGGCGGGGGATACTTTTTTTCAAAAAAGTGTCCCCCGCTCTTTTCACTCCACCCGCTTCCCGGGCAGTTGGGACAGAACGATGCCGCCGAAAATGAGGACACAGCCCACGTAGGCAAGGGACTCCATCCGTTCGTTCAGAATCAAGGCCCCTCCGATAGCGGAGAACACCGATTCCGTGGACAGAATGATGGAGGCCGACGTGGGCTCGCTGTATTTCTGCCCGAGAATCTGGGAGGTATACGCAATGCCCACGGACATCAGCCCGCAGTAGAGGATGGGAATGAGCGCCTCGCCAAGGGGTGCCAGCGTAAATTCCTCCACCAGGAGCGTTCCCACGAGATTGCAGAAGGCGCACACGAAGAACTGAGTACACGCAAAGCGTAGGGAGTAAATCCGATCCCCGAAGCGGTCGATGACGATGATGTGGAAGGCGAAAACGATGGCGCATCCCACCAAGAGAAGATCCCCCAAAGTGAAGGTGATGCTTCCCCCGTTCATGCAGACGAGGAACAGCCCCACCACACCGAGGACAGCGCCGATCCAGGTACGGAATCCCGTCTTTTGACCGAGGAAAATGCCCACGATGGGGACGATTATCATGTATAGCCCCGTGATAAAGCCCGATTTTCCGGCGGAATCCGTCAGCTGCACCCCCACCTGCTGGAGATAGGAGGCGGTAAAGAGGAGAATCCCTGCCACAATCCCGGCACGCAGGGTGGTTTTCTTCATCACAGGATCGTCCGCGCCCTTTTCGAAGAGAAGGATGACGGGAATGAGGGACACCGCCCCCAGAAGATACCGGGAAAAATTGAATAAAAACGGGGTGACGCTGTCCGCGCCCAATCTCTGCGCCACAAAGGCGAAGCCCCAGATGATCGCCGCCGTAAAGAGGAAGAAAAGCCCCTTCGGCGACGTTTTTTTTGGTTCCATGCTCAAAATCTCCGATCTGTCGATTTTTTATCAGTCCGCCTCGTAGCAGTACAGGTTGCCGTAGCTCCAGTTGTAGTCGCTTCCATTATGGCGGTCAAAGGTCATCCAAAAGAGTCTTGTCCGGCTGCCCAGTTTTACGGGAATTACCGTTCCCCAGCCACAGAAGCCGCCATCGGGATAGTCAAAGGAGCCGTCCGTTTCCTCTCCCACATCTCCCTCGCCGATCCACCGGTAGCCGGAGAAGGGAAAACAGCCGCTTGAACGTGGTTTTCTTCGTACATAGCCTCCTCGCTTTGTGTTTTTCAACATTATAGCACAACGCCTGCCATATTGCAAGAGATTCCGCACAGCCGACTGGGGATCCTTGACAAAAAACGGAATTTGTGCTATACTGAACCTATCAAAAACAAAGGAGTTGATCATCATGTCTGCCCGCATACGGATTCTCGAAACGAACTACCATTCAACCTTCCAACGAAACAGGAGATATTATGATCGAACTCAAAGGAAAACGCAATACGGCGGTGATTTATGCCGATCGGCTGGATCCCGCTGTGAAAACCCAACTTGCCTCCCTTCTGCGTGAGGAGGCGTATTCCGACAGCAAAATCCGCATCATGCCCGACACCCATTCCGGCAAAGGTGCCGTAGTAGGAACCACCATGACCATCGGCAAGCGAATCAATCCCGCGCTGGTAGGCGTGGACATGGGCTGTGGCATGGAGGTGGTCTATCTGTCGGACACGGACGTGGATCTGCCGAAGCTGGATTGCGTCATTCACGAAGCCATCCCTTGCGGCGCGAAAATTCACGACACGCCTGTGGGGACATTTGACCTTTCCGGTCTTCACTGCGCTCCTCACGTGGATCTGTCCCGCGCCATGCGGAGTCTCGGAACCCTCGGCGGCGGCAATCACTTCATCGAACTGGATCGGGCATCGGACGGCTCCCTCATTCTGGTGATCCACTCCGGATCCCGGCAACTGGGGAGCGACGCGGCGGTGTATTATCAAGATCAGGCGTACCGTCAGATGTGCAAAAAAGCCCGGCGGGAAATCCGGCGTGGTTCCCGGGACGAGGGGGACGGCGCTTCGTTCTGCCGCTCCATTCGCCGGGAAAACCGGGGCAAAGTGGACGTCCGGCGGGAGGAAGCCCTGCTGGAAGGCGCCCTGTTCGACGAATACTGCCACGATCTGGCCATGATCACAGCATTTGCGGAGACCAACCGGTGTACCATCGCCGAACGAATCTGCGATGCCATGGGCTTCACCGTGAAGGATCGCTTTTCCTGCGTCCACAACACCATTGACCCGACCCGGAACATCCTCCGCAAAGGTGCCATTTCCGCCGAGCGGGGACAGCGGGTCATCATCCCCCTGAATATGCGGGACGGTGCCGTTCTCGGCGTGGGTCTGGGCAATCCCGACTGGAACTTCTCTGCCCCCCACGGAGCCGGACGGGTATGCAGCCGAACCGATGCCAAATTCGCCTACACCATGGAGGAGTATCACCGCGCCATGGATGGCATCTACACCACAACCGCCCAGCCCGGTTCCCTGGACGAATGCCCCATGGCATACAAATCCTCCGACCGGATTCTCCCCTACCTTGCCGAAACGGTGGAGATAACCGAAATCATCAAGCCCGTCTACAATTTCAAGGCGTGCTGATCCGGTAATACACCGTAACAATCGCACGATTCCAATAAAGCCAAAACAAGGTGTCGATGACCTCCCCTGGAAGCCGTCGGCACCTTGCTTTTTTGGTACGATTGAATGGATTCGTTCACGCCCGCCTCACTCTTCCCCAAATAAAATCCGGAGCATCCGGTCGGGGGCGGAGAGAAACCCCTTTGTGATCTGGTAATGGGGTGTTTCCGTGTAGTCCACCCGGCGGATTCCGCCTTCCCCGAAGAGAAAAATTTCCGCTTCCGGCATGGTGATGAGGATGGGCGAATGGGTAGCGATGAGGAACTGGGAGCCCTCCTCCACCAGCCGATGGAGCTCCGCCATCAGGGTCATCTGCCGCATGGGAGACAGCGCCGCCTCCGGTTCATCCAGCAGATACAATCCGTTTTCACGGAACCGATTCTGCACCAGGGCGAGAAAACTCTCTCCGTGGGACTGGTGGTGCAGGGACACGCCCCCGTAGGCTTCGATCACAGGCGGACCAAAGGAGGGAGCGCGATCCATCTCCTCAATATTGGTGGCTACGTTATAAAAACTCTCGGCGCGGAGAAAAAAGCCGTCCCGTGCCCGCTCTCTCCGGCTGATCCGCAGAGACTGCCACAGCTCCGAATGGGATTCCCTTGTGGCAAAGCGGAAATTGCGGGATCCGCCCTCCCCGTTGAAGCCGCAGGCAACGGCAATGGCTTCGAGGAGCGTGGATTTTCCCGTTCCGTTCTCGCCCACGAAAAACGTGATGGGTGTGTGGAAGGTGAGCCGCCCCTCCTCAGCCAGATGCCGCACGGCGGGAAGCCCATGGAGATAGGAGGACTCGGGCACGGGGTGATCGTATAAAACGTCACACAGAAAGCGCAGTTCTGTCATGGTGTGTCTCCTTGGATGAAAATAAGCTGTCCGGCTGGATTTCACTTGATGGAAGGTGCCATTACCGCATAACTCCGCAAAAATCAATTCGGATGCGTTTTCCGAAACAAAACGCCCGCTTTATTCAAAGGAATTCGGAATGGGACCCGATAGCTTCCAGCTCACAAGGTGGATTTGGTACTGCTCATACATCGCTTCCGGCTCTGAAGCCAAAGCCACTACCTCCTCCC
>JAZSQX010000239.1:0-3146 GCA_045538235.1 Eubacteriales bacterium | reverse complement strand
AGTTTTTTGCCAGGCTTTTTTTCAAAAAAGCCGCGTCCCCCCTCCCCCTCAGTCGAACTTGCGGTCGTAGAGGAGGGCGGCGTTGAGAACAACCAGCACGGAGCCGGCGTTATGTACCAGAGCACCGGTGACGGGACCCAGCACCCCCAGGACGGAGAGGGTCACCGCCACAAAGTTGATCACCATGGAGGCGGTGATGTTGCCTTTGATGGTGTTCAGGGCGGAGCGGGAGAGTCGCTTCAGGTAAGGGATTTTGGCGATGTCGTCGTTCATCAGAGCGATGTCGGCGGCTTCCACGGCGATGTCACTGCCCATGCTTCCCATGGCAACACCCACGTGGGCGGTTTTGAGCGCGGGAGCATCGTTCACGCCGTCCCCGATCATGCAGACGATTTTGCGGTTCTGCTTCATCTTGTCAATGTGGGATACCTTGTCAGCGGGGAGCAGGGAGGCGTGCACCTCATCAATTCCGGCGCGGCTGGCAAAGTAGGAGGCGGTGAGGGCGTGATCCCCGGTGAGAAGAATCGTGCCCACGTTCATTCCGTGGAGACGGGCGATCATGTGGGCGGCATCCTCTCGGAGTACATCGGAGAGGGCGATGATGCCGATGAGAATCCCGTCAGCGGAAGTCAAAATGGAGACTTTTCCTTCATTTCGCAGCTTTTCGCAGATCTCGGATGCCTCCCCGGAAAGATCGACACCGCAGTCCGCGAGGAACGCTTCCGTGCCGCAGAGAAGGGCGCGACCATCGATTTCTCCTCGAATGCCCCGTCCCACTTCCATGCGGAATTCGCCGCAGTCGGAGAGGGGGAGTCCCTGCTTCTGCGCTGCATCCGTTACGGCACGTCCCAGAGGATGCTCGCTCCGCTGTTCCAGGGAGGCGGTGAGGGTCAGCAGTTCTTCCGCCGTCATGCCGTCCGCCAGAGGAAGTACGTCACAGACCGCGGGCTTGCCGTAGGTGAGAGTGCCCGTTTTGTCGAATACCAGGGTGTCCGCCTTGCCCATCAGCTCCAGCGCTTCCCCGGATTTGATGATCACACCGTGGCGGGTCGCCTGTCCGATGGCTGCCATAATGGTGGTGGGCGTTGCCAGAGCCAGCGCGCAGGGGCAGAAGACGACCAGCACCGTCACCGCACGGTTTAAGGCTTCCGACATGGGAATCGAAATCAGCAGGCATACCGCGAAGGTCACAATCGCGATGGCAAGGGCAATGGGCACCAGCCATACCGCCCACTTGTCCGCAATCCGCTGGGTGGGGGCTTTTTTGTTTTCCGCTTCCTTCACCATGGCGATGAGTTTTTCGAGGGAGGAATCCTTGCCTACCGCCGTCGCTTCCACGTCCACGGAGCCGAAGCAGTTCATGGTGCCGCAGAAGACGGAGTCTCCTTCCGTTTTATCCACGGGGAGGGATTCCCCCGTCACCACAGCCTGATCCACGGAGGTGGTGCCGGCGCGGATGATGCCGTCCACGGGAAGCTGTTCCCCGGGCAGTACCCGCAGAAGATCCCCCACCCGAATCTGGTCAGCGGGGATTTCTTCGACGATTTCGCTGTCCCCGGAGCGGCGGATCCGACGACCCGTGGCGGGAGCCAGGGCGATGAGCTTCGACAGCCCCTTTTTCGCGCGGTCTACGGTAAGATCCTCCAGAATCTCCCCGATTGCCATGATGAACGCCACTTCACCGGCGGCGAACACCTCTCCGATGGCGATGGAGGCAACCATGGCGATGGAAATGAGGAGCGCGGAGGAAATCCACTTCTGCCGGATCAGGCGGGTGAGTGCCAGATACAACAGGGGCGTCCCCGAAATGAGGAGGGTCACCCAGGCGGGATCCACGGGGAAGGTGGTGTCCGTCAGCATCCGCACCAGACTGGCGGCGAGGAAAACGCCGGATACCGCGGTCATGATGCGGTTTTCGAAGAACTCGATGACCTCTTCGAGCCATTCGATGCATTTTTTCATAAGTCAGATTCCTTTCATCCCTTGATTTTTCGCTCGAAATCCCATATAATAGATTCCGTAACGAACAGTTTGTACGGTATCATTGTACGCCCTCCGGGGAAAAATTGCAAGAACCAAAACGGGCAGAATGTCAGATACCGTACATTTTGTATGATTTGTACGGAGAACGGGATGGACAGACGACAGAAACGAACGAGGGACGCGATTTTTAAGGCGTTCAGCACCCTGCTTGAGAAAAAACGGGTGGAGCACATCACGGTGCAGGAGATCATCGACGAGGCGGGCATCGGGCGGAGTACCTTCTACGATCACTTTGCCACGAAGGACGATCTGCTCCGGGAACTGTGCGGGAATATTTTTAGCCACGTGCTGGCGGACGATTTTCTCCACTCCCCCCGATGCTGTGACTTCACCGCCGAGCACAGCGGGCTGTACAACACCCTGGTGCATCTCTTGTACCATCTCCGGGATTCCCGGAAGGACGTTTTGCGGATTCTCTCCTGTGAGAGCGGGGAGGTGTTCATGGAGCATTTCCGGAAATCGCTGACCGTGCTCTTTGAAAAAAATCTCCCGGAGGAGCAGGCGGAAGTGCCGCGGGATTTTCGACTCCATCATCTGGCGGGAAGCTTTGCCTGTGCGGTGCAGTGGTGGATCGCCTGCGGCATGGAGCCCTCCCCGGAAGAGGTGGCGGGATACTACTTCGCCATGATCTCGGAGGAGGTTGCCGGGCGGGGAGAAGTGACGAAAAAAACGGAATAACATTCCGATAGAAACAGTGGCACGGGTTCGTTCCCATCTGTGAATAAAAAAGGAGAAAAACGATGTTTCAATAGGCGGTGCCGGTGTGGATGCCGGCGGAAGAAGGAGAGCTCCTGAACTGCCAGTTGATGTTCCGGGAAACCCCTGCCGTCCCTGCGCGGTGTGCCAAGGGGTACGCCCGGGTGGACATCCACGATTTGTCCGAATACGATCGGGCGGGATGGCTGTGCGACACCTTCTTTACGGCTCGTGCGGAGCATTTCTTCTTTGGGGACACGCCCATTGAAGATGCTTTTCTCGAAAACTACCTCCCCGCCCCCCTCCTCAAAAGCTTTCTGAAAATGGGTGACAAGGGGAGATAGCGCCACCGTTCAGGATGCGAAGATCCATTCCGTAGGGGCGACCATGGGACTTCGACTCCTCCG
>JAZSQX010000069.1:0-2590 GCA_045538235.1 Eubacteriales bacterium | reverse complement strand
CCGAGAATCCATCTTCGATGAATTCTCCAGGGTGCACCTTGGTTTTGTTGAATTACTCAATAACGAAAGAAGCGAGCCTGTATGAAAGCATACGGACTCGCTTTTCTGTTTTATTTACAGTGATTATACCGGAAGACGGCTCATTACCTTTTCTGCCTCGTCCAGAATGAACTTTTTCTCCGTGAAGGGCACCTTTTTTCCGTCGATCAGTTGGTAGTTTTCGTGTCCCTTGCCGGCAAATAGGATGATATCCCCCGGGGAAGCAATCCGCACCGCATGGCGCACGGCTTCTTCCCGGTCGGCAATGGTGGTGTAGAGACTGCCCCGCTTCACGTAGTTGAGCACGTCCCGGATGATGTCCTCCGGATCCTCGTTGTCAGGGTTGTCCGAGGTGATGATGGTGTAGTCAGCCAGTTCCGTGGCGGTTTCAGCCAGCTCCCGGCGTCTGCCCTAAGTGCGCCCGCCGATACACCCGAATACGCAGATCAATCGCCTGGGATCGTAGGCGCGCAGTTCCGTGAGGGCATGGGTCAGACTGAGCCCGTTGTGGGCATAGTCAATGATGAAGGTGATGTCGTCGATGGCGTCCACAATTTCAAATCGTCCCCGGATGGAGATGGTTGCCAGTGCTTGCGCTGCCTGATGTGGCGTGACTCCATAGCAGGAGCAGGCGGCAATGGCAGCAAGCCCGTTGTAGGCGCTGAACCGACCGGGGGTGCGGAGCCGAACCTCCGTGCATTCTCCCCCGCATATCACGTCAAAATCGATGCCGAGGGAGGTAGCGGCGCGGTAGGGGCGGATAGCGGAACCGCGGAAATCGGCTTTGCTGTCCATGCCGAACCGGATCTTTTTTCCGGCGGTGTCCCGGATCATGTATGCCCCGTTGGCATCGTCGCCGTTGTATATGATGTTGGCAGCACCGTAGTCCGTGAAGAGCTTCCGTTTGGCATCCCGGTACTCGTCGAATGTGGCGTGTTCCGATTCGCTGATGTGATCGGGCGCCAGATTGGTGTAGAGCACCGTGTCAAAGGGAATCCCCAGAACCCGGCAGTGATCCAGCGCCTGAGAGGACACCTCCATTACCAAATGGGTATATCCCTTCTCCCGCATAATGGCGAAATAGCGGTGGAGCTCCCGGCTTTCGGGGGTGGAATTGATGGTGTCAAAATGTTGTTCGCCGATGATGACGCCATTGGATCCGATATACCCGCAGCGGATACCACGGGACAGGAGAATCTCCTGAATCAGAATGGACGTGGTGGTCTTGCCCTTGGTTCCCGTAATGCCGATGATGGTGAGATCTCGTGCGGGATAGCCATAGAAAGCCGCGGAGAGATACGCAAGGGATTCTCTTGAAGACGTTACCACGATCTGCACCGCATCCGAAGGGAGGGGAAGAATCCGCTCTACCACAAAGGCGCGGCACCCCAGAGTATATGCCTGCGAGGCGAAATCGTGACCGTCCACCCGTGCGCCGGGGAGACAGAAGAAGAGGGTATCCCCATCCACGAGTTTGGAGTTGTATTCGATGGCATCGATCACGCGATTTTCCGTCTCTCCGTGAACCGCGTGGGGAACGGCAGAAATGAGTTCGGTAAGAAGAATGGACATGGGCACTCCTTTAACAGAATCCGGCGGGAAGACCGGCAGGCTGATGCCCCATCAGACGGATGGAGCAGACGGCAAGTGCCATGAGGGAATCCACAATCCGGGGGTCGTCCGTCATGCCTCTGCCAATGAGGGAGAGCTCTGTGCACCCCAGTATGGCGCAATCGCATCCATCGGCGAAGAGGGGATCCGTCACCTCATACAGTTCCGCCGGCGCGGGAATCACACCCTGCTTTACTTTTCCGTAGATCAATTCCATCAGCTTGCGCTGTCCTGCACCATCCGGAACGGCGTAGTCCATGCCGAATTTGGCAAATTCGTTCTGATAAGAGGCAGAAGCCAGCGTGCCGTCGGTTGCCAGAATGGCGGCTTTGCGGTATCCCCGCTCGCGAATGTGGAGAACGGTCTCCGTAATGATGCTGGGAACGGGAACCGACACCGAACGGCGAACCTCTTCGATGAAATAGTGGGCGGTGTTGCAGGGAATTACAATAGCGGAGGCGCCAAAGGTCTCCAGTGCCCGGGCATCCTCCATCATGCAGGGCAGGGGACTGGCGTCACTTTTGCCCAGAATAAAATCGGTGCGGTCGGGGGTGGAAGCGCGGCTGGAAAGGATGATGTCCATGTGATCCTGATCCTTTTCCGCGGCGGTGTGCTGGGTGATCAGTTCGTAAAAATAGGCGCTCGACAGGGGACCCAGTCCCCCGATGATGCCCAGTAAATTGCGTTTTTGAGACATAAAATCCCCCTGTTACGGCTGTTTGGGATAGTATATTTTGAATTTCTTGATCTGGCGGCGGAGCTGTTCGATTACACAAATCGTGCGGAGCGGATTCATCCGCATATCGTAGGGGTACCAAACGGACGAGGATTCGAGCCCCTGCTTGCTTAATTCCTTGGCGCGGCGCACCAGATCCCGGTCTTCCGTGTAGCGATACGCCACAGAGCGGGGAACGTGATGCCAGAAGACGGATTTTTCCAC
>JAZSQX010000112.1:0-5899 GCA_045538235.1 Eubacteriales bacterium | reverse complement strand
CACCCGCCTGCGTTGCGGCATCGACGACGGAGCGTTCCTCGACTTCGTTGATCCCGGAGGGAACGCAGATAATCACCCTGGGCTTGAGGATGACGGAACCGCCGCAGGCACGCCGGATGAAGTGCTGGATCATATGGAAGGTGATTTCGTACTGGCTGATGACGCCGTCGCGGAGAGGGCGCACGGCAGTGATATTGCCGGGGGTACGGCCGAGCATCATCTGGGCTTCGCGGCCGAATTTGAGGATTTTATCTGTATTTTTATCAATTGCAACAACGGAGGGTTCGCGGATCACGATTCCCTTACCTTTGACATACACGAGAACGGAGGCCGTCCCGAGGTCAATTCCGATGTCTTTGCTCATTCTGTAATAACCTGTACCTTTCGCTTGGAAATTCAAGTGAAGACTTTGTCGTAAAATTAGATATCACTCAATATTATACAACAATGGGGAATAATTTGCAATAGCGGTAAGGAAGAAAAACTCCCGACGGTCATTTTTCTTCCTTACAATAAAATAAAATTGTCAGTTTATTCAAGACTTTGTAAGCATAACGTGTTATAATATAAAAACGCAAAAATTAAAATTTACATAAATCCACCGGAGGAATACTGCATTGATTGAAGTGAAAAATCTCGTCAAACGCTACGGCGACAACACCGCCGTGCGCGGTGTCAGCTTCACCGTCGAGAAAGGCCGTATCTACGGCTTCCTCGGCCCTAACGGAGCCGGAAAATCCACCACCATGAACATCATTACCGGATGTCTCGCCGCTACCGAAGGCGAAGTCACCATCGGCGGCTACGATATCTACGAAGATCCCGTCGAAGCCAAGGCGTGTATCGGCTATCTCCCCGAACAGCCCCCGCTGTATATGGACATGACCCCGTACGAATACCTCGAATTCGTCGGACGTGCCAAGGGTCTGCGCGGTGACAAGCTCTACAAAGCCGTTGATTCCGCCGTCGCGAAGACCGGGCTCACCGCTTACGCCGACCGCCTTATCAAGAACCTTTCCAAAGGGTACAAGCAGCGCGTCGGCATCGCGCAGGCCATGCTGGGCGACCCGCAGGTCATCATCCTCGACGAGCCGACCGTCGGTCTTGACCCCAAACAGATCCTCGAGATCCGCGATCTGATCCGCGAGCTTGGGCAGACGAAGACGATCATCCTCTCCAGCCACATTCTGCAGGAGATCTCCGCCGTGTGCGATTACGTGATCATCATCGCCAAGGGGAAGATCGTGGCATCGGACACCCTCGAAAATCTGACGAAGCTGTACGAGGGCAAGAACTACGTGGATCTGGTCGTGCGGGGAGACGAGGGACGGGTACGCCGCCTCATCGAAGCCATTCCCACCGTACAGCAGATGGAAATCGAAAACGGCGTGAAGGGTCAGCTTCACGTGCGGGTGGCAACGGACAGCGGTGTGGACATCCGAGAAGAGCTGTTCTTCCGGTTTGCGGATGCGAAGCTGCCCATTCTCGGCATGGAATTTGAAGAAGTGACCCTCGAAAAGGTATTCCTCGAATTGACTGGCGAAAAGTCCGCGGCGGCTGCCGAAGACGAAGCATCCGACGAGGGCGCCGATGCAGCGGACGAGGATTCCGAAACCGAACCCACATCCCCTGCCGCCGAAACGGAAACTCCCGCAGAGGACGGAGAGGGCGATTATAAGCCCCTCTTCGGCGGAAACTGAGAAAGGACGTGACCGGAAATGATGGCTGTTTATAAAAAAGAACTGAAAACCTACTTTACCGGCATGACGGGGACGATTTTCATTGGCTTCATCCTGCTTATGACGGGGATTTATACCGTGGTGTACAATCTCCAGGGACGGTATCCCAATTTTGAAATCACCCTTGCCGCTGTGTCCTTCATTTACGCACTGGCGGTTCCGGTGCTGACCATGCGCTCTGTGGCGGAAGAGAAGCACAGCAAAACCGACCAGCTTCTCTACTCCCTGCCCATGACCATGAGTTCCATCGTGATGGCAAAGTATTTTGCTATGGTGACGGTGCTTGCCATTCCCTGCGGCATTCTCTGCCTCTACCCCATTCTTCTCTGCTCCTTCGGAACGGTGAATCTGGTGGCGGCGTATGCCATGCTCCTCGCCTTCTTCCTTCTGGGAACGGCGCTGATTGCCATCGGAATGTTCCTCTCCTCCCTCACCGAGAGCCAGGTCATTGCGGCGGTTCTCAGTTTGGGTCTGCTCCTGCTCATCAATTTCATGACAGGACTGGCGTACATGATTCCCGATACCGCGGCGGCTTCTCTGGCGGGCTGCCTTATCATCGCGCTGATCGTGGGAGCCGTGGTGCATCTTATGATCAAAAATAGCGTGATCACCGCTACGGTATCCGTGGTGCTGATGGCACTGTGCGGGCTCTTGTATCTCGTCAAGCCGGCGCTGTTTGAAGGGCTGATCCCCGATTTTCTCGTGTCTCTGGCGCTGTTTGACCGGCTCACGCCCTTCCAGAACGGGATGTTTGACTTGACCTCCATCGTCTTCTATGTTTCCGTGGCAGCGCTGTTTGTGTATCTCACCGTGCAGTCCCTGGAAAAGAAGCGCTGGAACTGACGAAGGGAGGACGAAACGATGCCAAACAACAAACCGAAAACACAAACCGTGAAAAAGAACGGACTGAATAAAAAATATTTGAAAATCGGCTCCTTCAGTCTCACCATGACGGCAGTGGTCATCGCTGTGGTGATCGTGGTGAACCTGTTCGTGGGAGAAATCCCGTCGATCTATACGAGCTACGATCTCTCCGGCATGAATCTCTACGAAATTTCCGAGGAGACGGAAAAGATTCTCTCCCTGGTGGACGAGGACGTGACCTTCTACATCCTCTCCCAGAAGGGCGGGGAAGACCCGTATACCCTGGAAATGCTGAACCGGTACGCCGCTATGAACAGTCATATTTCGGTGAAAACCGTGGATCCGGCGGCAAACCCCACCTTCATTGAGCAGTATACGACGGAGGCTCTCACGAATAACTCTGTGATTGCGGTCAGTGAGAAGCGGGCATACCCCGTGGATTACTACGAAATTTATCAGGTCGAGTACACCGAAGAGGAAATGTACTACTATTACTACTACGGTCAGATGCCCCAGGGTACCCCCTATTTCTGCGGGGAACTGGCATTCTCCACGGCGCTGGACTACGTGACCCGGGAAGAGCTTCCCACCATGTACACTCTTACGGGTCACGGAGAAGCGGAGCTGGATCACACGTACCTCTCCTATATTGATGCGGAAAACATCGCCACCGCATCTCTCACCCTTCTCAATATTGATGCGATCCCAGAAGATTGCTCCTCCATCCTCATCAACAACCCCGCATCGGATATTTCCTCGATGGAATACGAGATGCTGAAGGGATATCTGGCCGAGGGCGGCAACGTAATCCTCATTACGGGTGCGATCAACTATTCTTCCGCGAAGATGCCCAATCTCACGGCGCTGGCGGCGGATATGGGGCTGAAACCCGTGAACGGCGTGATCTACGAAACCAACCGGAGCAACTACACCATGTATTCCCACTATCTCCTTCCCAACGTGGGAGATACCCAGTATGAGCCTCTTTCCCTCCTCTCGAATCCTTCCATTTACGTGTTTGCCAACGCCTCCCACGGTATTCTGCCTACGGGAGACGGCAACATCATTCCCCTTCTGTTCACCTCGGGCAGTGCGTATGTCCGGGAGGATCTGAGTGACAACTCCCCCAAGAAGGAGGACGATTACAGCGGACAGGTATACGTGGGTGCGGCATCCACGGGAGAGGGCGACGGAACAAGAAGCGATACCTTCAAGTTCGTGTGGTACTCCTCCACGGGACTCACCGATTCGGCGGCGGATCAGATGGTCTCCGGAGGCAACTCTGCGCTGTTTATGGCAACCCTTAGTTGGATGAGCGACAATCCGGTGAACCTGTCCATCGTGGCAAAGCAGCTCCAGGTGGAAGCCCTCACCGTCACCCAGGCGGAAGGAAATCTCTGGTCTGCGGTGGTGATCTTTGTGGTTCCTCTCACCGTGATTGCCATCGGATTTGTGGTCTGGGTCCGGAGACGCCGGAAATAAGGCGATAGAAGGAGCAGAATATGGCAAAAAAGAAAAAACAGAATCGGTGGCTCCCCCTTGTCATTCTCACGGGAGTCCTGGCGGTTCTTCTCATCGGATACAGCGCCCTCTCCGCGGCCAATGAAAAGGCGGCAGAAGAGGAAGCCAGACAGGAAGCGATCGAAAATGCGGCGATCATGTTGGCGGCGTACGACAAGGCGGATATGGCGACGCTGACCTACTCCCGAAACGGGGGCGACCCCATCCGTCTGGCGGTATCGAACGGGCAGTGGGTATACGCGGACGATCCCCAGTATCCTCTGAACACGGACATCGCGGCGGAAATGGCGGGGGCGATCGCTTCCATCGGAGCCATGCGCCGGGTGGACGAGGGGGACAAAGCGGCATTCGGTCTGACGGAGCCCTCCTACCACATTCAGGTGACCTACCGGGACGGCACCTCCCACGAATACAAAATCGGGAACTACAACACTTTCTCCGCAGGCTATTATTTTGAAGCGGACGGAGAGGTGTACATCATCACCTCCGGACTTACCACGTACTTTGCGTACGATCTCGAGGATCTCATCGTCCTCGACGTGATTCCCACCGACAAGTGGGCGGATTCTCAGTACCTCGTGTCTGTGAAGGTGCAGTCTGGGGGCAAGAGCAATACGATCACCGATCCGGCGGGCATGGAAACGGCGATCAGCGCCATCTCCGGCATGGTGTTTGATACCTGGGACGACTATTACTGCCCCGCCGCCGATCAGGCAGAACGGTATCAGATCGACGGAGAGAATTTTGTGGCGGTGACGTACAAAACGCCTGTTGCCTCAATGGATGCAAACGGCAATCCCGTCACCAATTATCTGGAAACGACGTATCAAATCAATTTCGGTCTCCGCGGGGAATCGGTGGTGTACACCTCGCCCAAGGATTCCACCATCGTGTACCGCGTGACGGCGGAAGAGGTGGATCAAGTGCTGGCACTCCTCGACTACGTGCCCACGGACACCGAAGCGGCAGCATAACGAAAAGGAAACGGATTATGAGAACGACACTCGAAATCATGCAGGCGGCAAAGAAGGCGGTTCCTGCCGTCATGTCCGCCTCGGGGGAAGAGAAAACCCGACTGCTCCTCGCCATGGCGAATCGTCTGGAGGAGAGCACGGAGATCATTCTTCGGGAAAACGAACAGGATGTGGAAGCCGCGAAGGGACGGATCTCCGACGTGATGATCGACCGTCTGCGGCTGACGAAGGAACGAATTGTCTCAATGGCACAGGGAATCCGCGACGTGGCGGCACTGCCCGATCCCGCCTGGCGGGTCCTGGAGCAGACCACACGCCCGAATGGACTGGTGATCGAAAAAACCGCCGTTCCCCTTGGAGTCATTGCCATTATTTACGAAAGCCGACCCAACGTCACCTCCGATGCGGCGGCGCTGTGCATCAAGAGCGGCAATGGGGTGATTCTCCGGGGAGGACGGGATGCGTTCCGTTCCTCCGCTGCGATCATTGATGCCCTCCGACAGGCGTGCCACGACGTGGGAATGCCGGAGAATCTGATTCAGCAGGTGGAGGACACCAGCCGACAGAGCTCTGTGGATTTGATGCACGGCGTGGGGTATGTGGATCTGCTCATTCCCCGTGGAGGCGCGGGACTGATTCGCACCTGCGTGGAGGAAGCCCGGGTTCCCTGCATCGAAACGGGAACGGGCATCTGCCACATCTATGTGGATCGGGCGGCAAAGATGGATATGGCGCTGGAGATTGTGGAAAACGCAAAAACCAGGCGTCCCTCCGTGTGCAACGCCATGGAGGTGTGGCTGG
>JAZSQX010000149.1:0-5640 GCA_045538235.1 Eubacteriales bacterium | reverse complement strand
CGTCATAACCTCGGTCAGAAGACCCAGAAGAGAAAGAGACACCTCAGAAGCAGCCAGATCCTCAGCCCCGCTATGACTGCTAACGTCAAGAGACTGATTGGTCAGGACTAAGTTTCGACGAAGACAAGAGATTATACGAGTCAAGAAAGGATAGATTAAAATGGCAAGAATTAAGGGCGCAATGATGACGGGCAAGAGAAGAAATAAGGTATTAAAGGCTGCCAAGGGTGACTGGGGTTCCAAGTCCAAGCACTTCAAGATGGCTAAGCAGGCCGTTATGAAGTCCGGCAACTATGCATACATCGGCCGTAAGCAGAAGAAGAGAGAATTCCGCGCTCTGTGGATCACTCGTATCTCCGCTCAGGCAAAGGTAAACGGCATGAACTACTCCCAGCTCATGCACGGCCTCAAGGCTGCTGGCGTTGACCTCAACCGCAAGATGCTCGCTGAAATCGCAGTATCCGACAAGGAAGCTTTCGCAGCACTCGTTGAGACTGCTAAGGCTGCTCTTTAATCAAAGAATCGTGAGGGTGTTGCGCTATGTAACACCCTTTGTTCATTTCAGATGAAACAGGAAAATTTGACAGCGATATTCGGGGGTGACGTGATTCGCTCCCGAAGCAATCCTACGGTGGTGGCGTTTGCCAAACTCGCCGAGAAGAAATACCGGGATGAAACGGAGACGTTTCTGGCGGAGGGGGAAAAACTCACCGCCGAAGCCCTCCGATGGGCAGAGCCGTTTGCGGTTCTGGTTTCGGAAGAAGCGTGCCGGGAGGGGACGACGGTTCTCGAACTGGCAAAGCAGGCTTCGGGAAAGGGAATCCGCGTGATGCTTCTCGCCTCCTCGGTGTTCGAAAAAATCACCACGGAAAAATCTCCTCAGGGAATCATTGCCGTAGTCCGAAAACCGGATGCCGCAAAGACGGATTTTGCTGCATGGCAGGAGGGCAAACGCCTTCTCATGCTCGACGAAATCCGGGATCCCGGGAATCTGGGAACGATCCTCCGAACAGCGGAGGCAATGGGAATGGAGGGCGTGATCCTCTGCGGATGCGCCGATCCCTACCAGCCCAAAACGGTTCGTGCGGCAATGGGAACGATTTTTCGCCTGCCCTTGTATCTCACCTCCGACGGCGCGGAATGCGTGTGTCAATTGAGGAGAGCAGAACGGCGGGTTCTTTGTGCTGCTCTCGGGGAACATACGCTGACCCTCGGTGCCTACGAGGTGGCGGAGAGCGATTGTGTTGTCATCGGAAACGAAGGACACGGCATCTCCGAAGCGGTTCTGTGTGCCGCGGATGCCTGCGTCAGAATCCCCATGGAAGGGCAGACGGAGAGCCTCAATGCGGCAGCGGCGGCAGCCTGTATCCTGTGGGAATACAAGCGTATGAGATAACAACGACGGAAAGAGGATGGGACTATGACGGAGGACAGCCGGTTGTATTGGATATGGTTGGCAGAGCTGTTTGGGGCAGGCAGTGCCACGGCAGCCGCGTTGGTCAATCATTTCGGCAGCGCACGGGATATTTACTACGGAAGTGCCGATGATCTGGAGCCAGACCAAGCATTTGATGCTGAACGGGTGAAACGGATCCAAGCCAAACTGAAGGATCGCTCCCTCGATCGTGCGGAGCAGATTTTAGCGCGGGTGCAGTCTACGGATATTCGGGTGATCCCCTGCGATGATCCTGCCTATCCGGATCAACTTCGCACCATTCGGAATTATCCGCTGGTTCTGTATGTCCGCGGGAAAATGCCCGATACCCGGGGTCGCCTGCTGACCACCATCGTCGGCACGAGAAAAATGTCCGACTACGGCAGAAAGATTGCCTATTCCCTCGGTACCGGTCTCGTGTATGGCGGCGCCATGGTCGTGAGCGGTATGGCTCTCGGTGCGGATAGCATGGCACTCATCGGTGCGCTGGAAGCTGGCGGTACCGTCATCGCCGTTCTCGGAAACGGTGTGGACGTCATCTATCCCAAGGAGCACCGGGAGATTTATCATAAAATCATCCAGACCGGCGCGATTGTTTCCGAATATCCTCCGGGAACGCCTCCTGCCGGACGGAATTTCCCCGTGCGCAATCGAATCATGAGCGGGCTGGCAGATGCTACCGTCGTAGTGGAAGCCAACCAGACAAGCGGCGCTTTGATTACCGCCAAGCACGCTTTGTCCCAGGGCAGAAAACTGTTTGCCGTTCCCGGAAAAGTGGGAGACGAAGGCTCGGAGGGAACCAATGCCCTTCTTTGTGACAGCGCGATTCCCGCGGTGTGTGCCGAGGACATTCTGGCGGAGTTCGAATTTGTCTACCGTAAGACCGTCAGTGTTCACACGGCTCATGCGAAACTGCGCAATTTGGATATGGATGCCCTGTCCGAAAGTGCCATGATGCGGGCGCGGATCGGAACCAGAGAGGGCGCGAAAAATTATTATGGAAGCGGCTCCTACGGCGGTCGGGCAAAGGATGTGGAGAAAACGATGCCCACGCCTCCGGTGGAGGACATGAAACCCGTTTTCGAAAGGACGGAACCAAAAGCGAGTGTTCCAAGAGTGGAAAAAGCGGAAAAGAAGAAAGCGCTCGGCTACCAGTTCAAATCGGTGCGGGAAGCCATTCTCGGCTCGAAAAAAGAGAGCAAAGAGCCCAAAATTGAGAAAAAAACGATAAATTCTGATAAAAAATGTATTCCAGCACAAAAAATTGAACTGGATATGCTTGATGAAAACGAAATCAAGGTATATAATAAGATGAAACCGAACGTGCCGATGCAGGCTGACGAACTGATCGACGAAACCATGGATGCCCGGGCGGTGCTTACCTCCCTCACGATCCTGGAAATGGCACAGGCGGTGGAATCGGGCGGAGGCGGATATTTTCTCCGCGTCTCCGAGGACGACATCATGCAGTCACAGAACGACTGACGAATCAAAACTGAAGGGAACAACAGATAAATGGTAAATCTGGTTATCATGGAGTCACCTCCGAAAGCGAATACGGTGAAGAGTTATCTCGGATCCTCCTATAAAGTGGTAGCATCCATCGGCCACGTGCGGGATCTGCCTAAGTCCACTCTTGGAATTGACGTGGACAACGATTTCGCGGCACACTATATCAACATCCGCGGAAAAGGGGATCTGATTAAAGAACTGAAGAAAGAGGTCAAGAACGCCGACCGCATCTATCTGGCGACGGACCCTGACCGCGAAGGGGAAGCCATTGCCTGGCATCTGGTCGCGGCACTCGGAATCCCCCCGGAAAAGGCAAAGCGTGTCACGTTCAACTCCATCACCAAAAGTGTCGTCAAGGAAGGGATCAAGCACCCCAGAGAAATCGACATGAACATCGTTAACGCTCAGCAGGCAAGACGGATTCTCGACCGGATCGTGGGCTATAAGCTCAGTCCGTTCCTTTGGAAAACCGTCAAGAGCGGTCTGTCTGCCGGACGGGTGCAGTCCGTTGCCACCAAAATCATCGTGGAACGGGAAGAAGAAATCCGCGCCTTTGTACCGAAGGAATACTGGACCATCGAAGCCAATCTGAAGGCGGCGAACGGGACGGTGTTCGAAACCCGGTTCTTTGGCAAGGAAAACGAAAACACGAAGAGGGAGCTTCTCTGTGAGGCGGATGCTGCCGCAGTAGTGAATGCCGTAGAGGGGCAGCCCTTCCGGGTGAAAGAAGTCCGAAGAGGCAAGCGGCAGAAGAATCCCGCGCCTCCCTTCATCACCTCCACGCTCCAGCAGGAAGCCGCCAGACGACTGAATTTCCAATCTCAGCGCACCATGCGGGTAGCACAGGAGCTCTACGAAGGAATCAATCTTGGCTCTGAATTTGGCGGTGTCCAGGGTTTGATCACGTACATGAGAACCGACTCCCTGCGTATCTCCGACGAAGCACGGGACGCGGCGAAGGCGTATATTATCGAAAAGTACGGGGAAGCGTATTATCCCGCCACCCCCCGTGTCTATAAATCCAAGGCGAATGCACAGGATGCCCACGAGGCAATTCGTCCCTCCGGCGCCATGCTGGAACCTCAGGCAATCAAGAAGATGCTGTCCAGCGATCAGTACCGCCTGTATAAGCTGATCTGGGATCGTTTTGTAGCGAGCCAGATGGAGAGCGCGGAATTGTCCACGGTGCAGGCAGATTTTGCGTCAGCGGGCTACCTGTTCCGTGCCAGCGGCTATACCGTGGTGTTCCCGGGCTATATGACCCTTTACGAAGAAGCCACGGACGAGAAGAATACGGGGGACGAAAAGAACACCCGGCTTCCCGACGTGCAGGAAAACGAGCTTCTCCCCTCGGAGAGCATCGTTCCCAGCCAGCATTATACCGAGCCTCCGGCACGATATACGGAAGCCTCCCTCGTCAAATTCCTTGAGGAAAGAGGAATCGGTCGTCCCAGCACCTACGCTTCCATTATCTCCACCATTATCTCCCGCGGTTACGTAAAACGGGAATCCAAATCTCTGGTTCCCACGCCCCTCGGAGATATTACGACCAAGCTGATGAACGAGAATTTCCCGGACATCGTGGACTACCACTTTACCGCGGCGATGGAAGATCAGCTCGATAATATCGAAAGCGGCGATACTACCATGCTGAAGGTCTTGACGGATTTCTACGGTGGCTTTGCATCCGAGCTGGAAAAAGCCCTTGCCAGCGTGTCTGCCAATGAGATTGAACTCCCCGTGGAAGAGACGGACATTGTCTGCGAGAACTGCGGAAGCAAGATGATCGTCAAGAACGGCCGGTTCGGGAAATTTGCCGCTTGCCCCAATTATCCCACCTGTAAGAACACCAAGCCCCTCACCAAAACGGCGGACGGACTGGTGGAAAAGAAGAACGAAGTGGCACCCATGAAGTGCGAACAGTGCGGTGCGGATATGCTTCTTCGTACGGGACGCTACGGCAGCTTCTATGCCTGCTCCCGGTATCCGGAATGCAAGTTCACCAAGCAGAAGGTGCGCCCTCTCGGTGTCAACTGTCCGCAGTGCGGATCCGAACTGGTGACAAAATACGGCAAAAATCGCACGGTATTCTACAGCTGCTCCAAATACCCCGAATGCAGCTTCTCCTCGTGGGATCTACCCACAGCAGAAAAATGCCCCCAGTGCGGCGGAATGCTCTACCGCAAGAAGGGCAAGAATCAGATGATATGCAAAGCGGAAGGATGCGGTTATAAAGCGGATGCTCCGGAACCTGCGGAACTTCCGGCAGACGAGGAATAATCGAAAATCGGACAAAATATGAATCACATTAACGTATACGGTGCCGGTCTTGCGGGAAGTGAAGCCGCATGGCAGGCAGCACGGCGGGGGATTCCCGTGAGACTGGTGGAAATGAAGCCGGCGAAAATGACCCCTGCTCACCACAGCGAGGGATTTGCGGAGCTGGTTTGCTCCAACTCCCTCCGCTCGGCGGAAATCACCAACGGCTCCGGACTTCTGAAGGAAGAATTAAACCGCATGGGCTCTCTGATTATGGAAGCCGCTCTCAATACGAGAGTTGCGGCAGGCGGGGCGCTGGCGGTGGACCGGGTTCGCTTCTCGGAATACGTCACCGAAAAAATCCGTTCCTGCCCCCTGATTGAGGTAGTGGCGGAGGAAGCGGTGAGCATCCCCGAGGACGAGATCACCGTGGT
>JAZSQX010000196.1:0-4388 GCA_045538235.1 Eubacteriales bacterium | reverse complement strand
GGGGACGGCAAGGCGGTTCCGGCAGAACTGGAGGCAAAACTGATCCAGACAGCCGCCGGGTTCCTTGGGAAGCAACTGGAAGCGTAAGAAATCGGACACAGCGTGCTGTATTCCCGGATGGGGAACTCGGCACGCTGATTTGCTTGATGGACGTTTTTTTTCGTTTTTTCGGCGAAACCCTGGTTTTTTTGCGAATTCCTTTGACAACGGAAGGAAAAAGGTGTATAATCGGGTGTGAATCCGATAAGTGCACAACGAAAGGCGGCAGAACCCATGAACAACAATGAAACAAAATGCTATAAAGGGGCGATCTTCGATCTGGACGGCACCTTGCTCGATACGCTCGACGATCTGTGGGATGCGGTGAACGTTACCATGACGAAGTTCGGCTATCCGGAGAGAACCCGGGAAGAGGTGCGGGCTTTCGTGGGGAACGGCGTGAACCGGCTCATTGAACTGAGTGTGCCGGGCGGTGGAGAGGATCCGCACCTGGAGGACGCCATCACCGAATATCGCGCCCATTACGACGCCCATTCGGAGAACAAAACCAAGCCCTATGAGGGGATTGCCGAGCTTCTCGGAAAACTGCGGGAGGCGGGGATTGCCTGTGCGGTGGTGTCGAACAAAATGCATTCCGCCACCGTGACCCTGTGTGCGAAATACTTTCCCGAAATCCCCGTGGTCATCGGGGAGCAGGAGGCGGCGGGAATCCGCAGAAAGCCCCATCCCGACACGGTATTCAAAGCCCTCGCAGAGATGGGAATGCAGAAAGAAGACTGCGTTTACATTGGGGATTCCGAGGTGGACGTGGCGACAGCAAAGAATGCGGGGATGGACTGCATCTCCGTCCTGTGGGGCTTCCGTGATCGTCCGGTTCTGGAAGCGCAGGGAGCTGGGATCTTTGCCTCCACGGTGGAGGAATTGGCAGGACTTCTGCTGAATGGGACAAAATAAAGACACGAAATGCCGTTCGGGAATGGTGAAAATACACTCCCGTGCGGCATTTTTTGGTGCGAAGCAGGACAGTTGTGAATGGTACATTGCCGCCATGTAAAAAGTTGCGGATGGAAAAAATCTTTGTCGAAAATTGGTTTACAAAGGGGAAAAATCGTGTTATAATATAATGTACAGCCATTGTGCCGCGAAGGATTCTGCGGCGGCTGATGACTTTTGATTTTACTGCCATAACACAGTCGGAAAGGATTGTCCATGGTTTTCTCCAATATCTTTTTTCTGTATATTTTCCTGCCGGTATTACTGGCGGCATATTACATAGTCAAAAACAACACGTACCGCCGGGGTGTGCTGGCAGCGTTTTCCCTCCTGTTTTACGCATGGGGAGAGCCGGTCTGCGTCTTTCTCATGATTGGGCTGGTGCTGGCGGACTACGGTTTTGGTCTTTTGGTGCATCAAGCCCGCTCCATCGGAACCAAGCGCTTCTGGCTGGTTCTGTCCATGGTGTTCAATCTTGGGATTCTTTGCTTCTATAAATACCTGGGATTTTTCACCGAAACCGTCAATACGGTGTTTAACGTGACCATTCCCGTGATTTCCGTCACCATGCCCATCGGGATCAGTTTCTTTACCTTCCAGACCATGTCCTACGTGATTGACGTGTACCGGGAGGACGTGGCGGTGCAGAAATCTCCCTTCAAGCTTCTCCTGTATGTGTCCTTCTTCCCCCAGCTGATCGCGGGTCCCATTGTGCGATACAAGGACATCGAAGAGCAGCTGGATGACCGCCGGGTGGATCCCGCTCAGTTCAACGACGGGCTGTTCCGCTTTGCCGTGGGGCTTGGCAAGAAGGTTCTCATCGCCAACTGCTGTGATACCGTCGTAACCTCCCTGTACGGTCTGTCGGAGGTGACGCTGACGGCGCGGTGGGCGGGGGCTCTGTTCTATACCTTGCAGTTATACTCCGATCTCTCCGGTTATTCCGATATGGCGATTGGGCTTGGGCAGATGTTCGGCTTCCGTTTCATGGAAAACTTCACCCATCCTCTCTCCGCCACCAGCGCAACGGATTTCTGGCGGAAATGGCACATCTCCCTCGGAACCTTCTTCCGGGATTACGTGTACATTCCCCTGGGCGGCAACCGTCACAATCAGCAGAGAAACATTCTGGTGGTGTGGTTCCTCACCGGGATGTGGCACGGTGCTTCCTGGAACTTCGTCCTGTGGGGGCTGTATTACGCTTTCCTTTTGATCTGGGAAAAGAAAGTGTTCCTTCGATTCCTCGAGAGGATGCCGAAGGCGCTGTCCTTTGTGATTTCCCACGCGTACACGCTGTTTGTCACCGTGTTCGGCTTTGTGATTTTCTACTTTGACAAAAATCTCTGGAAGAATCTCGGCTACCTTTTTGGGGTGGGAATTTCCTCCGTCAACGACATTTTCACCGTGTCCATCGTGATGGATAACGTGATTCTTCTCGCCGCCGCGCTGATTCTGGCAATGCCCGTCGTGCCGGCAGCGGGAAAATTCCTCACGGAAAAGGTGTACATTCCCTATGGCGTGATCCGGGTGTTCAAAACTCTGGTGGTGTGCGCCCTGATTCTGGTCTGCACCGTGCGCCTGGTAGGGAACAGTTACGATCCCTTCCTGTACTTCCGCTTCTGATGGGGGACGGGAATCGGATGAAACACATGGAATCTATGAAATGAAAGGAAACTGCCGTGAATCGTAAAATTGTCGATATCATCTGCCTGGTGCTGGTGCTGGCACTGTTCGGCAGTATCGCCTTGCTCAATGCTTTTCAGCCCAATCGTCCTACGATGTCGGAAACGGAACAGCGGGAACTGACCCAAATGCCCATCTTTTCCTGGGAGGCGCTGACCGACGGCTCTTATTTCTCCGAGCTGTCCCTCTATATTTCCGATACTTTCCTCTACCGGGATCAGCTTGTGGGGATTTCCAAGGAGCTGGATACTCTCAAAGGGGTAGACTATTCCCTTGGAGATGAAAACAGTTTTGTCATTCTTGACCCCAGCGCCGGTGTCGGGAGGGAAGAAACCAACGAAGGAGTGGGCGACCGCTTCCAGGAGGCATTTGACAATCTTCTGAATCAGACGGAAACTCCGGCAGAGACGGGGGAGCCCGGTACGGAGAGCGAAACGCCTGCTGTGACGGAACCCAACGAATCGGAAACGGAGCCCTTCCAAGGTGAGACCGGCGAGACGGAGCCCGGGAGTGAGGTGGAAACCGATGCTCCTGCTACGGAAACGCCTGCTGTGACCGAACCCGGAGACGGCAGTGTGACCGCCCTTTATCTGTCCCGGGATTCCCTTAAACTGACAGTGGGAAGCGGGTACGTGGTATATGCGACGGTGGACAGCACGTCTTCCCAGGGGGCTACGGTGCGCTGGTCCGTGTCCGATGCTTCCGTTGCTTCTATTTCCAAGAACGCTGCTGGGGGGATTGACGTGAAAGCCAACAAGGCGGGAACCTGCACCCTGACCTGTTCCTACAGCGACACGATCAAAGCCACCTGCCAGATTACTGTTACCAAGGTGGGAGTGACCGATGCGCCCTCCGATGCGGGAAATGCGGACTTCCTGACCAATGGTATGTTTATCTATGGAGAAGCGGTCTATACCCAGGGCTTCTATTCCCCTGCCAACGCGGGATATTACGCACAGACGGCTCAGTATTATCAGAAGCTCTTTGGAAAGGACACCAGGGTCAGTACCGTGGTGATTCCCGTTTCCTCCATGGTAGTGGATCATCCGGAGATCACCTCCAAAATCCCCAATCAAAAGGACATTCTTGCCAATATGCAGGCGTTGATGGATCCCTCTGTGAACTTTGTCAACGTGTTTGAGGAAATGTACGCCCATCGGGATGAGTACCTCTTCTTCCGCAGTGACCATCACTGGACACAGCGGGGCGCGTATTATGCCTACCGTGCCTTTGCCGAATCCATCGGACTGACCCCCACGGCGCTGGACGATTTCGATTTTTCCATTGCCAACGACCAGTATCAGGGAAGTCTTTACAACTACACCTACGACGCACGGGTAAAGGAATTCCTCGACACCATTGAAGTGTTCCGCCCCCGCAAGGTGCACACTATGACCGTCACCAATATGAACGGCGGCACCAACGTGTACGATACCAGCATTGTCGATTTCAATAAGACCTACGTGACCTTTATCGCCGGGGACAACCCCTACACGGTGATCAACGTGCCGGAAAATCCCCAGGATAAGACCATTCTGGTGCTGAAGGATTCCTTCGGAAATGCCTTTGTTCCTTTCCTCTGTGAGCACTACGGCAACATTTTCGTGGTGGATGTGCGTCACACCACCATGAACGTCTACGAGCAGTTTAAGGACTACGGATTGACGGACATCGTCTTCGTGAATAATATTCAAGCGGCCAACACCTACGAC
>JAZSQX010000252.1:0-11863 GCA_045538235.1 Eubacteriales bacterium | reverse complement strand
GTCCGTCCTCTCCCTCTTCGTACACGGTGAGAACGAAATCCACCACCTCGCCCCGATGGGACAGACGATTTCGCCAGCAGCACATGATGCCGTCATCCTCTAAGATATAATCCCGGTCAGCATAGACGGTTTTGAATTTATGAGGGGTGTTGCAATCGAACACAAACACCCCACCCGGCTCCAGATAGTTGGAAACCCTTGCAAAACAGGCGTCCAGATCCTCCTTGCGCCACAGGTGGTTGATTCCGTCGAGACAGCACACCACCGCCTCCACGGTTCCGTAAAGTTCAAAATCGCACATATCCCCCGCGATCAGGAGAACGTGCGGAAAGCCCTCCGCCCGGCAACGGTTGTCCGCCACCGCCAGCATCTCTTCCGACAGATCCAGCGCCACCAGGTCGTATCCGCGCCGCGCCAGTTCCACCGTCATGCTTCCCGTGCCGCAGCCCAGTTCCAGCACGGAAGCGGGCTTTTTCCCACCGAATCGGAGGAAGCATTCTTCGATATAATCCGCCCAGACACCGTAGTCCACCGTATCATTCAAACGGTCGTACACGGGTGCCAGAACGCCGTATCCGTCAAGCATCGCGTCCCTCAGTCGTTTCTTCCGTCTTTTCCGTGATGTCGGGAGGGGTCACTCCCTTTTCATCCAGTCGGCGTAAAATTTCACTGTATCCTTCGCTGCCGTATTTCAGACTGCGGTTGATGCGGCTGATGGTGGCGGTGCTAAGTCCCGTGGTCTCGGTGATTTCCGTGTACACCTTGTTTTCGTCTAACATCTTTGCCACGCACATCCGCCGCGCCATTTCGTTCAGTTCCTTGATGGTGCAGAGATCGTCAAAGAAATTGTAGCATTCCTCCACCGTTTCCAGGGAGAGGATCGCTTCAAAGAGGTAATCCTTCTGCGCGTCCCGTCGTTTGATTGCCATGGTATCCTCCTGACAAAGTTCTGTCTTTATTATACACCATCGATTTAGCAAAGTAAAGTGTGAAATCAAAAATTCTTCGAATTTCCGTCCGAAGACTTTACTTTCCCTGCCCATTATGCTATAATCCCCGTAGTACAACCGAAAGGAGAGACCCATGAGAATCACCGTTTACTCGCTCCCGCTGCCCATCGATCGCCCCATTGCAGTGGTGTCGGATTTTCATTCGAGAGAAGGGGAGATGCACACCGACGCGATTCTCGATGCACTCCGGGATGCCGCGCCCGGAATGATTCTGTTTCCCGGGGATATCATGAACACGACGGACACTTATTCCGTAACGGATTCCTTTAACCGGGAGGGCTTTTCCCTTCTGACGGGCAGCCGCGTCCTTGCCCCCGTGTTCTACTCTCTCGGGAACCACGAACACGGACTCTCCCCGGAAAACCGACGGATTCTCACCGACGAAGGGGTGACGGTACTGGACAACGAAACGGCAGTTCACGATGGCATCACCATAGCGGGCTTCACCACGGGATACGTCCGCAGCGACATCCGGTATCGGACTCCCCCCACACCGTCCGCTGAAATCATGAGCCACCTGGACGGCAAAACGCCCACCATTCTCCTGTGCCATCACCCGGAATACTGGGAGCCTTACGTACGTGGTCACGGCATTGATCTCACCGTCTCCGGTCACGCTCACGGCGGTCAATGGAGTCTCTTCGGGCAAGGCGTGTACGCACCCGGTCAAGGGCTGTTCCCCCGCTTCACCCACGGCGTTCACACCCACACCACGCCGGGGGGAAAAACCGAGCATCTGGTCATCTCCCGGGGTGTCACCAATTCCGTTCCCATTCCCCGGTTCGGCAATCCCTGCGAGGTGATCCTGATCGTCCCCGAATCCCGCACGTCTATGTGATCTGCTCAAGCCATGTAGATGGTTCGATCGTACATTCATCCAAGGAGCATCCCCCCCGCCGAAACTTCCTCCCGTATTCTCATCGGACGCGCTTTTTCAAGGCAACACTCCCCCGTCATGGCACCTTTTCTCCTACCATATGGACTTGAATCTGTAACGACTTAAAAACACATTAAAATATGAGCCATGTGTGATACAATTTCGTTCAAGAAAGGGCAGTGGGATATTGAAAAAGGATTTTTTTAACGGCAATATCAAGCATGAATTTGCTTCATCTATCTGGACGACGATCCAAAGTACAAAAGATTTACAAAGTGGTTTTTGAATTCCGACGGCAATTTTGTTGACAGTGATGCAGAAGAATAGACCATCCCGGAATATTGAGCGGAACGGAAACCCAACGACAAGGTTGGGAATTCAAAATAAAGGCTCAAAACTGTTGTGTTAACGCATCCTTCCCTCTTCCGACCATACCCAATCGACGAGGACGGTGCGGGGACTGCCAAATCCGCTGGCCACCCCCGCGCCCTTTTTTACGCTCGTTTTTCCGGCATGGGCGGTCTTTCCCCCATGGGCGGTCTGCCCGCTCCCCGTCTGCGGTTCAGATAGGCGCTCACATCCGCGTCATCGCTCATGAATTCCTCTGCGGAAACGCCGTCAATGGGAGTGATATACCGCTTCGCCTGGGTGGTGAACAGTTCGTAGTACACGCCCTTCTTCTTCATCAATTCGGAATGGCTGCCCAACTCTACCACGGAGCCGTTTTCCAGTACCACGATCTTATTGGCAACGGTGGCACTGGACAGACGGTGGGATACGAAAATCGTGGTCTTATCCTTCCGGAGACGGTCGAACTGGTTGTAAATATCCTGCTCCGCAATGGCATCCAGGCTGGCGGTAGGCTCGTCCAGAATGATAATGTCGGAATCGCTGTAGAACGCCCGGGCAATGGACAGCTTCTGCCACTGACCGATGGAGAGCTCAATGCCGTCTTCTTCAAAATAGCGCATGAGGGGGGTATCATACTGCCCGGGCAGATTCCGGATAAACTGGTCTGCCGTGGACTGCACAGCCGCCTCCACGATGCCCTCTTCCGTTGTCTCACGCTCCAGCTCCCCGAAGCGGATGTTTTCCCGTACATTCACGGCGTACTTGCCGAAATCCTGGAAGATGATGCCGAAGATGGAATACAGCTCTTCCACCTTGTATTCCCGGATGTCGTGACCGTCCAGGAGAATCCGTCCCTCGGTGGGGTCGTACAGACGGGTGAGAAGCTTGATCAGCGTGGTCTTGCCGGCGCCGTTGAGACCCACCAGCACGCAGGTATCCCCCGGCTCCAGGGTCAGGCTCACATTGTTGATGACCTTTCTCGTGGTACCCGGATAGGAGAAGGACACGTTTTCCAGAACGATGGTGTGTCCGGTGTGCCGCTGTACGGAACGGGGTTCTGCCAGCATGGGCGCAATCGTGCGCTTTTCGTTCATGAAGGAGATCAGATTGTCGATGAACAGCGTTCCTTCGTAAATGGATGCCGTGGTGCCGATGATGGTGCCGATGCCCGATGCAATGGACATAAGGGCGCCCGTGTAGAAGGTGTAGTCACCGATGTCGTACTGCCCTGCCGCCACGCCCTTGGCGATATAGAGGAACAGGAGGCAGTTCACCGTGGTGGTAAACAGCTGAATGGCAATGTTCCAAACGCCCTCGCCCACAAAAAGCTGCTTGAGCCCCCGGAAATACCGGAGGAAGGTCTCCTGATACCGCCCGATGAACAATTCCGACAGATTAAACAGGCGGATTTCCTTCACCATGTCCTTGTTGGTCATGAGTTCGGAATAGTAACTCATCTGGCGGCGTTCCTTGGAATGGAAGCGAACGTAGTGGAAATTCTTTTTCCGATAGGTAAAGCTGATGATCGCCGTGGGAATGCTCATCACCGCCACCACGATGGGCGCAATGGGGGAGATCGCGGCAAGAATCAGAATAAAGGATACCATACTGATGACGGTACTGACAATGGTGAAGTTGTTGTTGAGAATGTGGATGGGGCGCATTCCCGCTTCCCGCTTGGCGTTCTCAAACCGCTCGTAAAAGGCGGGATCGTCAAAGCTCGCCAGATCCACTTCCCTTGCCTTGTACATAATTTTCAGGTTCACGTGGTTGACCACCATTTCCCCCGAAATGTTATTGAGGATATTGCTCACACGACCCACTAACCCCGTGAGGAAATTGAACCCAAAGCTGACGATCAGCATGAAAATGACGGAATCAAACAGATTGTCCCCACCGCTGGTAGCCGAAACGAAGGCTTCCGACAGTGAGTTGATGAGTTCCTTGGCAATATACGCGCTGATCACGGGCGTCACGCCGTTCCAGACTGCCATGAACACCATAAAAATCAGAATCCACGGCTTGGTTTCCCACACAAGGCGGAATATGTAGAATAAGCGATAGAAAAATTTCGAAACCACCCGCCACAGGTAGGAAGGCACTTCCTTCAGGCTCTTCGGCTTCGGCTCCTTCAGCATGGCGATCATTTTTTCCCGCTGCTGGAATCTGCTCGGTCCTCCCGGTCCCATCTTATCGTCCTCCCTGTTTCTTTTCTTCTTCGATTCTGGCTTCGATCAGTTTCTTCAAAATCCCGTCGAGAGCCTGCTTTTCTTCCTCCGAAAGGGGGTCTAAAAATGCCTCGGCGTGCCGGCGGTGCATCACCCGGAACTGTTCCACCCGGGCTTTTCCTTCTCCGGTCAATTCCACGATCGTCTGACGCTTGTCCTCCTCGGACTGACGGCGAAGGATAAATCCCTCCCCCTCAATTTTCGCCAGCATTTCCGACAGGGACTGGGGGCGAATTTCCAGCCGATCCGCCAACTGGCTCTGGCTCATGGCACCCTCGTCATTGAGCATCCCCATCAGTCTGCCTCTTCCGTGCTCCCTCCGACAGGAATCCGGCGGCGGGCATTCTTCCCCGGGGCGTTCCTTGGGAATCCGGCGGGACAGCCCGTTGAGCATCCGCAGCATATGCATGATTTCTTCATCCAGCGTCATCATAATCGTTGTTCTCCTCGTTTTTTGTAAGGTACCTTACATTATTACTGACATTATATCATGTTCCGTGAATTTTGTCAATAGATGGAAAGGGGGATTTGGAAAAATCGTCCGCCAAAGATGGCGAAGCAAAAATTTCCCCCTCCCTCTTGACAACGGGAACGTTTTCCTGTATAATAGCATTGTGATATCATTTCGATATCTATCAACTCACCTCATCAAGAAAGGAACATCTCATGACCAATTTTGACCTACTCAATAACGTGGAAGAAAAATCCTACGCCGCAAAGAACGGCTGGGCGGTGCTCTTGATCTCCCTTCTCACCTATCTCCTTGATCTGGGACTCATGATCCTCTTTGCCATTCAAATGGAATACAGTGCCTCTCCCCTGAGCATTATCGGATTCGTTGTTACGCTGATTTACGTCTGTGTGGGCTGGATCTGGTGGCTGGGGCTGCGGGTGATCCGTCCCAACGAAGCCCTGGTTCTGACCCTCTTCGGCAAATACATCGGCACACTCCGCAAGGATGGTTTCTTCTTTATCAATCCCTTCTGCACCTCCGTGAACCCCGCAGCCAAAACCAAGCTGAATCAGAGCGGTGACGTAAAGAGCAATGCCTCTCCCATGAATCTGGCAATCAGCGGCACACAGGTCACCGCGAACATGGAAGTCCCGAACAACAAGATCTCCCTGAAGGTGATGACCCTGAACAACAACCGCCAGAAGATCAACGACTGCCTCGGCAATCCCATCGAAATCGGCATTGCCGTCATGTGGCGGGTGGTGGACACCGCAAAAGCCGTGTTCAACGTGGACAACTACAAGGAATATCTCTCCCTCCAATGCGACAGCGCACTCCGGGATATTGTCCGGATTTATCCCTACGACATGGCACCCGGCATCGACACCACCGGCGACGGCATTGCGGATGAAGGCAGTCTCCGGGGATCCAGCGAAGTGGTCGCCTCCCGCATCCGGGAAGAAATCCAGAAGAAGGTGGCGTTCGCCGGTCTGGAAATCGTGGAAGCTCGGATCACCTATCTGGCATACGCCCCCGAAATTGCCGCCGTCATGCTCCAGAGACAGCAGGCAACCGCCATCATCGAAGCCCGCCAGAAGATCGTGGACGGCGCGGTGGGAATGGTACAGATGGCGCTGGACAAGATCAACCGGGACGAGATCTGCACCCTGGACGACGAGCGGAAAGCCCAGATGGTCTCCAATCTGTTGGTCGTACTCTGCGGCAACCGGGATGCACAGCCCATCGTGAACACGGGCACCCTTTATTGAGATGGCAGGCGAGAAAGAAAAAAAGCAGGTTCCCCTGCGGCTGTCGAAAAGCCTGTATGACGAATTGGCACGCTGGGCGGAGGACGATTTTCGCTCCCTCAACGGGCAGATCGAATACCTTCTGACGGAAGCGGTGCGAAAACGGCGCGGGCAGAAAGAGGCTTCGAAAAATGGGGAAACGCCTGCCGAATAGCGACGAGATTGCTGCTGTACACGGGATTCTCTCCCGCACAGCAGCTTCTTTTTTCAACAAAATCCCCCTCCATCTTGCGTCCAGCGATATTTTGTGCTATACTGAAGAAAACACAACACTGCCGAAAGGATTTTTCCATGACATACGATTTTACCACCGTCATCGAGCCCTCCCGCATCGATGCCATTGCCCTGGATTCCCCTCCCGGACAGCCCGTGGACGGCTTTGACATCATCCCCATGTGGGTGGCGGACATGAACTTTGCCACTTCCCCCGCCGTCACCGAAGCCATGTCGAAACGGATCGCGCACCCCACCTTCGGCTATTTCAACACCCGTTCCGAATATTTCGACGGCATCCTCCGCTGGCAGAAAACCCACAACAACGCCGTGGATCTCACCGCTGACTGCATTTCCTATCAGAACGGCGTCCTTGCCGGTGTGGTCTCTGCCCTCGATGCCATTCAGCCCCGGGACAAAAAGATTCTGATCCACGCCCCCACCTACACGGGTTTTATCGGCTCCATCACCACCGCCGGCTACACCCTGGTGTACAGTGATCTGATCCGGGATGATAAGGGCATTTGGCGGATGGATCTGGCGGATATGGAGGCAAAAATCGTGGCGGAACACATCGACACCGCCCTGCTCTGCTCCCCCCACAATCCCACCGGACGGGTCTGGGAACGGGAGGAGTTGGTCGCCGTCATGGCACTGTATGAAAAACACAATGTCACCGTGATCTCGGACGAAATCTGGTCCGATCTGATTCTGGACGGCAACCGCTACACCGCCCCTCAGACCGTCTCCGAATACGCCCGCCAGCACACAGTCTCCCTGTACGCCCCCACCAAGACCTTCAATCTGGCAGGAATCATCGGTGCCTACTCCATCATCTACAACCCCGAGCTGCGTGCGAAAGTGGTAGCCGCCGCCAACCGCTCCCACCAGAACCGGATGAACGTCCTTTCCATGTACGCCCAGATCGGCGGATGCACCCCCGAGAGCGAGGACTGGCTCCGTCAATTACGCACCGTTCTATCGGAAAATGCCCGGTTCGCGGTCTCCTATATCCGTTCCCGCTTCGATGGCGTATGGGTCGCGGAACCCCAAGGAACCTATCTTCTGTTCCTCGACTGCACGGAATGGTGCAAAAAAACGGGCACTTCCATGGAGGAACTGCTGAAATTCGCCTACGAATGCGGGGTCATGGTGAACGACGGACGCCCCTTCTTCCACGGCAAGCCGTCTCTCCGCATCAATCTGGCTCTCCCTGCCGCCCGGGTGGAAGAAGCCTTCCGGAGACTGGAGAAATATGTCTTCTGCCGCTGAGCGAAATCAAAACTGCCGCATCTCCCGGTGAGGAAATGCGGCAATATTTTTGTCTGTGACTCAATATCCGTCGGCAATTATTTGGCTTCTCCATCCGAACCGAATTTGTCGACCAGTCTGCCAAGCTGCTTCTCGATCATTCTACCCTGGGATTTATACGCGGACATCATATTGCCGCTGGTGTAGGCACTCTGCACGAATTTGCTGATTCCGATATCGTATGCCTCTGCAATTTCGTAACGGATGGTGGTACGGATCAGATCCAGCATTCTGGCGTCGTCCGGAGCATCCAGACGTCTGCCCTTCATGGTGGTTTCATAGAATGCGTCGATCAGTTCCGCCGAATTGTATGCCCAGTGATCCATGATGGTTTCCACCATATGGATGTCCTTCACCTGAGAAGAGATTGCCCATGCACAGGCGTAAGGGTCAATCAGGTGATAATACTCCGTCTGCGTTTCGTCATACTTGGGATTCGGAAGAATGCCGTAGGGATCCTGCATTTCGGTAAACTGGCTGGCAACCCCCGCGCCGTTCTGAACGAACAGGAACTGACCGCCCGCAAAGAGGGAGCGTCCGAAGTTCCAGACGTGAGCAAAGCCCGAGGTGTCCTGTCCCCTTGCCACGTTGTCGTAGGAAATCACGTTCTTCGCGTTCTTTTCCAGTTCCCGGATCCTTGCGAGAATGTCCACGGAGCGCTCGCTGACGCAGTTGATCACGGGAATATCGTTTTCATCCTTCGTCGTCAGCAGTACCTCACATCCCGTCCAGAAGAAGGAGGGCACTTCGTACAAAAGACCGTAGCGGTCGTGACCGTCCATGGTTCCGTTGCCGTCCAGATCCTCGGATACCGCATTCACCATGGTCTCAAATTCATCCCACGTCCAAGTTCCCTGATCCACCATTTCATAGGGATTTTTGAGATTATTTACCTGATGAATTTCCTTGTTGAAATACAGGAATCGGGCGTTGGCGGTGGTACTGGTGGAAATGTCGTTGTTCACGACGTACAGACGGTTGGCAATGGACATTTCAAAGGATTTGGCATCCCACCAGGGAGTAGTTCCGTCCACATTGGGGAGAGTTCTCCAGTTATACAGGGCGTTGTCAGCCCCAATGCGGAACAGGGAATTGACGGAGTCCACTACCACGTCCACTTCGCCGGTTCCGGCTTCCACATCCTTCTCAACGAATCCTGCCGCATCGGGCTGTATGTTGAATACAAAATGGAACTTCATCTGATCTTCCAACCCGGTGTTTCGTTCGTACACGATGTCGTTGATCAGTTCACCCAGGATTTCATCTGCGTACACGTCGGTCAGCCGGTAGGTGGAGGCACCCCGGCACACAACCTTGAAATCCTTATTACCGAATTCCTGCAGCGTTGTCTGGGGGACGGGCTTCCGTTCGGTCTCCGCTTCCGCAGATTCGGGATCGGGTTCCGTTTCACCTTCTGCGGGGGCAGGGGTTTCCTGCTTTGGGGAGTCGCTGGTGGGCGTTTTGTCGTCTGCCGGTTCATCCTTAGCGCACGCGGGAAGAAGCATAGCCAGACACAGGAGCATGGCAAGGATCTTGGTTTGCTTTTTCATAAGAAGCCTCCTGATATGAATTTTTGACCGATACGCGCCACTTTGCTGTTCGGTTCATTATCATTATAGCACAAATTCACAAAAAAAGTCAAGTCTTCACACGACAACACACAAAAAAGCTCCCACCCCAGTGAACCCGGGATGGGAGTCTTTTGTATGTTTTTCTTAAGTCCTGCCTAAGCAGGGAAAACTATGAATTACTGAGCTGCTTCGTCAGAACCGAACTTGTCGATCAGTCTGGAAAGCTGCTTTTCGATCATTCTGCCCTGAGACTTGTAGGTGGACATCATATTACCGGTTTTGTATGCGCCGGAAATGAAGTCGGAGATACCGATATCGTACAGGTTAGCGATTTCGTAACGGATGGTACCGCGGATCAGGTCGAGCATTGCTGCATCCTGAGGAGCGTCCAGACGACGACCCTTCATGGTGGTTTCATAGAAAGCGTCGATCAGTTCATCGGAGTTGTATGCCCAGTGGTCGAGAATGGTTTCAGTCATTTCTACGTTCTGAGTCATAGAGGAGATACCCCATGCGCATGCGAGAGAGTCGATCAGATGATAGTACTCGGTCTGAGCGGTATCATACTTGGGGTTGGGAAGGAGACCGTAAGGATCTTCCATATCGGAGAACTGGTTTGCTACGTTCGCACCGTTCTGAACGAACAGGAACTGTCCGCCGGCGAAGAGAGAACGACCCCAGTTGTATACGTGGGGGAATGCGGAGATATCGATACCCTGAGAAGCGGTACCGTAAGAGATAACGTGCTGCTTGTCATCCTGCAGTTCCTTGATCTTCGCGAAAACGTCAACGGTACGTTCGTTTACGCAAGTGATGGTAGGAATGTCGGCTTCGTCCTTGCCGGTCAGAAGAACTTCACAGCCGGTGTAGAAGAAATCGGGAGCTTCCCACAGCAAACCGTAGCGGTCGTTACCGTCGTAAGTACCGGAACCGTCAAGGTCTTCGGAGATGGCAGTTACCATTGCTGCGAACTTATCCCAGGTCCATTCGCCGGAGTTAACCAGAGCATAGGGATCTTCCAGGTTGTTTTCTTCATGGATTGCCTTGTTGAAGTACAGGAATCTTGCGCGAGAGGTGTTGTTGACAGAGATGTCGTTGCTGACAACGTACAGTCTGTTCGCGATAGTCATCTTGAAGGAGTTCGCATCCCACCAAGGAGTGGTTCCGTCAACGTGGGTGAAGTTCTTCACGTTGTACAGTGCGTTTTCTGCACCGATATTGAACAGAGAGCTCATGGAGTCAAACACAACGTCAAGCTGACCGGCAGCTTTTGCTTCCTGCTTAGCGAAGCTTGCTGCATCGGTGGTGGGAATGAACTCAAAGGTGAACTTGAGCTGATCTTCCAGGTCGGTGTTCCGTTCGTATACGATGTCGTTGATGAGCTCGCCGAGGATTTCATCAGCGAACACGTCTTCTACTGCGTAAGTGGTAGCGTCTCTGGTGATAACCCTGAAGGTAGCACCACCAAAGTCCTGAATTGCGGTCTGAGGAACGGCTTCAGGTTCGGTTTCCACGCCATCACTTGCAGCGGGAGTTTCGTCACCGCTTGCTGCGGGGGTTTCCTGCTTGGACTCGTTTGCGGGATCCTTCTGTTCCGGCTCGTCTTTTGCACAAGCGGGGAGAAGCATCAGCATAGCAAGCAGAACTGCCAGAATGCGAGTGTACTTTTTCATGAAAAGTGCCTCCTAATTGTGTAATGTTACTAAAAACGAGCGATTTTCTTTGTAAAAAGAGCCAATTCGCTCATTCTTTGCATAAGTATTATAGCACATTTTGCCCTCGGTGTCAATAGTTAATACAAAAACTACAGGGGGAAACACTTCGAAAATCCACAAAGTATTTCCAGTTGATTCTTCGCATTTCGAGGTGTCAAAGGGCTCTTTGGGAGTCGGATCGGTTGCCTCACACGTTGCTTTGATTCTGCGGTTTGGAAGCAAGCGAGCGGTACATTCAGCGGACACGGCATCCACCTACAGTAGTACGTTGTGCCCATGAAAGGCTGTCCAATCCCCCCCTCCTTTCATCGTCAGAACACACGACGGCGCAGGAAATCATGGTTCCGACTTGCACCGTGTACCAATGTTTCCTGCGCCGTGTGATTGTTATCAATTTACGCGTCGATTACAGACCGCGCTTTACGTAGTGGGTGTGGAGGAGTTCATGAGCCTTGTGAGAGTTGGGTTCGCCGAGGAATTCCTCGTAAACCTTCTTCACGATCGGGTTTTCATGAGACTTCCGGATCGCGAGCTTTTCGGAGTCCGCATTGTAGAGAACGGACGCACGGAGAGCCTTCAGATCCACGGAGTTGCGAACGGATGCGGGCTGAGTGGGCTGACCACCGCCATTGACACATCCGCCGGGACATGCCATGATTTCGATGAAGTGTACATCGTAGGTGCCGTCCTGAACGCCCTTCAGCAGCTTGGCAGCATTGGCAGTACCGGAAGCAACCGCAACCTTCAACTCGATGTCACCCAGCTTGTAAGCCGCAAACTTGATGCCTTCGGTGCCGCGCACGTCGTCGAATTCCAGCTTTTCCAG
>JAZSQX010000243.1:0-2199 GCA_045538235.1 Eubacteriales bacterium | reverse complement strand
TCATCGGTACCGGTGCAGAAGAATACGTCAAAACCCCGCTGTCTCTTGTAGCGGGCGATGGCATCGGTGGCGATGATTTCGTAGGTGTTGCCGATGTGGGGCTTGGTGGAAGCGTAGGCAATCGCGGTTGTGATATAGAATTTTTCAGCCATGTGATACTCCTTATCTATGATACATCGTAGTTTGAAACGGTTTTGGGTTTCGTATAATCAGATTCTTTCCCCGAGAATCCAGACCGATTCGGGGTGGGGGGCATTTTCGTTTGAAATCATAAGGAAATCCGCCTGTTTGCCGGCTTCGATCGATCCGCACAGATGGGAAATCCCCACCATGGCGGCAGGATTGGAGGTGGCACAGGGGAGGGCATCGCACAGGGTCTTGCCCGTGAAGCGACGGTAGTTCTGGAGTGCCGTAAAGAGATCCAGGGTACTGCCGGCAAGGGCCCCCTCGCTGTTGACTGCCAGTCCGTTTTTCACGTACACGGGAATCCCCGCAATGGAGTAGGTTCCGTCGCACATTCCGGCGGCTTCCATGGAGTCGGTGATCAGCACCACCCGATCGGCGGGCTTGAGGCGGGATGCCATCCGGATCATTTCGGGATGGATGTGCTCGCCGTCGCAGATCAGTTCGGTGTACGCGGTGTCGCACAGAAGGGAGGAGGCGGCATTGCCAGGCTCACGGTGGTGGAGGGGACGCATGGTGTTGAAGGTGTGGGTAAAGGAAGTAACCCCTCTTTCCACGGCACGGCGGGACTCTTCGTAGGTGGCATTGCTGTGAGCCAGTCCGCAGGTAGCACCCGCAGCCAGCGCCTCACGGAGGAAGTCTCCGCTTTCATCCAACTCAAAGGCGGCGGAGATGTGAACGGGAAGGGGAAGCATTTTCTCGAGGAAGGGACGGAGATCGGCAGGATCCAGATCGTGCAGCAGGTGAGCCGCATGAGCCCCCCGCTTTTCGGGATTGAGATATCGCCCCTCCAGGTGGATGCCGGCGATGTGGGCGAGCCCCGGTTCTTTCGTCCGATTCTGTCCGATGGCATGAAAGGACGCGTCGAATGCTTCCTCCGATGCCGATGCGAGGGTTGCCATTACCGTGGTAGTTCCCGCCATGGCGTAAGAGCGGCGGAGAGCGTGGCAATCCTCGGCGGATGCGGTGTTGAAATCGTAACCGCCTCTTCCGTGGGTGTGAATGTCCACCAGTCCCGGCAGAATCCACTGACCCGTGCAGTCCACGATTTCTCCCTCTGCGGGAAGGTCGTCGCTGAGAGCCAGGATTTTACCGTCCCGGACGAGAAGATTCGTTTGAATCAGGGAACGGGTTTTGTTCGAATAAACGGATCCGCCGTGAAAAATCTTCATCAAAAAACATCCCCTTTCAGAATTTCGGATGACCCGATGGCAAAACTTTTCTACATTAGATTATTATAACAGAAAAACGTCTGTTTGACAAGACGTTTTTGTTGTTTTATTTGCACATGAATCCGGTGGGATGGATGCGGAAGAATGGGATGATTTGACAAATTGTAAAGTTTTCTGTTCAAATTATCGAAAAAGGATGGGCAATGAGGCGGGACCAAAGTATGTTTCTCTCTCATTCCTCATCCCGGCGAATGGCGACTGCCTGATAGATTTCGTTTTTCGAGACACCGCGGGCCCGTGCGGCGGCTTTGATGGCATCCATGCGCTCCATGCCGCCCTCTATGAGAAGTGCCACGTGTTCCGCGGGATCGGCAGGGTAGGAGGGGGCTTCCTCGGATTGGGAGGCTCCTGCCAGTACCAATACGTATTCCCCTCGGGGTTCCTTGGTTTCGTACAGCCGAACCGCCTCGGCCACGGTGGTGCGGCAAACCTCTTCATTCAGCTTCGTCAGTTCCCGGCACAGGGCGATGGGACGATCCCCAAAGGCTCGAAGAAAATCCGCCAACGTGGTGCGAAGACGGTGGGGTGCCTCGTAGAAGATCATGGTGCGGCGTTCGCCCCGGAGTTCTTCCAGACGCTCTTCCCGCTCTCTTTTGCCGCTTCCGATGAATCCCTCAAAGGTGAAGCGGGTGGTGGGGAGACCGGACAGCGACAGCGCGGTGATGGCGGCACAGCATCCGGGAATACTGGTCACGGGAATTCCTCTGGCGGCGCAAAGGGCAACCAGATCCTCGCCGGGATCGCTGATGGCGGGCATGCCTGCATCTGTGACGAGCGCACAGCT